>CAZFHF010000154.1:0-7417 GCA_964518655.1 uncultured Bacteroidales bacterium
ATTTCCTGCCTCATCATTAATAGTTCGTTTCTGAGAACAGATGAACTTAAACAGACAAACAGGGTTTTATTCCTGATATATATTGATTTGGTTCTTTTTGCTACTGTTTTGCCCATCAGCTCTTCCCAGTGATTTAAAACCCTGGCCTTTCTGAGCTTTTCTATCAATCCTGAATTCTTAAGATATTCATCAATGACTTCACTGATTTTCTGAGTGTTGCTTTTTCTCATTATGCTGAATTTCGTTAATCATACCGTTATTAATAAGAAATAATCTGTAACTGACCTGTATGTCCTTCAATACAGCTTTCATTCTTTTTTCATTTGTATGAGTTATAAATATCTGTCCGAAATTTTCGTCTGATACAAGTTTTATTATTTGCTTAACCCTTGATTCATCAAATTTATCAAATATGTCATCCAGTAAAAGTATAGGACGTATGTTTGTTATTTCTTTAATAAAATCGAACTTAGCTAATTTGAGTGCAACAAGATAAGTCTTTTGCTGCCCCTGCGAGCCGATTTTTTTTATGTTAAAGCCCTGAAGGTTTAATATTAAATCATCCTTGTGTATTCCTACTGATGTGAATTGGAGAGTTTTATCCCTTTCCTGTGATTGCAATAACTGATCCCTGAAATTACCTTCGGAAAGCTGGGATTGATAGGTAAGATCAACTTTTTCCCTGCCTGATGATATAAAATCATAATACTTTTGAAAAACAGGTATTAACTTTTCAGTAAAATTCAGGCGCTTTTCGTAAATGCTTTCACCCACAGGCACTATTTGTGCATCATAAATATCCAGTGTGTCTTCGTGTAAATGTTTTGCTGATGCAATGTTTTTCAGGAGCCTGTTTCTTTGCTCAATAAGCCTGTTGTATTTAATAATATCCTGAAGGTAATTTTTATCATACTGTACAATCACTCCGTTTATGAATTTTCTTCTTTCCTCGCTTCCGTCAAGAATAAGATTTGAATCGGCAGGTGAAATCATTACTATCGGAAAAAGACCGATATGGTCAGAAAGCTTTGTATATTCTTTATTGTTCCTTTTAAATACTTTCCTTTTGTTTTTTCTGATTCCACAATATATTTTTTCATTTTTACTGTTAAGAATAAATTCACCCTGTATTACAGCTAAGTCTTCATTATGCTTGATATTCTGACTGTCGATAGGATTAAAATTGCTTTTACACAGACATAAGTAATAGATAGCATCAAAAATATTTGTTTTACCAACACCATTATTGCCAATAAAACAATTTAACTTTGATGAAAATTCCAAATCTGTCTGGCTGTAATTCTTAAAATTGACCAGTGAAAGCTTTTGAATAAACATTTGTTAGTATATTCATAATATATTTTTCAAAAATAGTTTTTAATTTTTTACAAGTTATAATTTCAAAAAATATTTTAAAAAATTACATTTGCGTTCTGTTTATAAAATCAAAATTGAATAATAATGGCTAAAAAGAAAGAAACTGCTGATATCGGCTTTGAGAATGTAGAAAATGTTTTAAGCAAGACTGAGAAGTATATTGAGGAAAATCAAAAAAGTCTGACTATAATAGTACTGGCAATTGCATTGATTATTGCAGGGTATCTTGGTTATAAAAAACTATTCCTGGAACCTACTGAAGCTGAAGCTCAATCAGAAATGTATGTCGCTGAACAATATTTCGAAAGGGATTCATTCAGGCTGGCGCTGGAAGGTGACGGGAGCTACCTTGGATTCATAGATATTATTGATGAGTATGGAATTACAAAAAGTGCAAACCTGGCTAAATATTATGCAGGCATTTGTTATCTGAAATTAGGTGAATATGAAGAGGCTATTGAGCAGCTGAAAAAATTTGATTCAGATGATGTTATTGTAGCTACTATTGCTCTTGGAGCTATAGGCGACGCATACATTGAACTCGGTGAAATAGAAGAAGGTGTTGAGTATTATTTAAAAGCGGCAAAACGAAAACCAAATGATTTTACATCATCACTTTTTCTGAAAAAAGCAGGACTCGTATATGAAGAACTGGGGGATTATAATAAAGCGCTGGAACTATATGAGAGAATTGAAAAGGAATTCCCGAAATCAGAAGAAAGCAGGGATATAGAAAAGCATATAACAAGCGCCAAACTGAAAATAGAGAAATAATTTCTGTTCGTGGCAGCAACTGGTTAAATGCAATTCTAATAAGCTTCAAGTTATGTCTACAGAGTTGAAAAATCTATCGGATTACAATAGTGACAGAGTTCCGAATGCAGGAAAAATGAAGTTTGGTATTGTTGTTTCCGAATGGAATAGTGAAATCACTGATTCGCTTTATAAAGGGGCATATAATACTCTTTTAAAGAACGGTGCTGTAGAAAATAATATAGTTGTTAAAACAGTCCCCGGAAGCTTTGAATTAACCTCAGGAGCTAAATATCTTGCAGAATTTGGAGAATTTGATGCAATAATTAGCATTGGATGTATAATAAGAGGGGAAACGCCGCACTTTGAATATATAAGTCAAAGCGTTACGCAAGGCATTACAAAACTTAACCTGACATATCCCATTCCTTTTATTTTCGGAGTATTAACTACAAACAATATCATACAGGCAAGAGACAGGGCAGGAGGGAAGTATGGAAATAAAGGAGATGAGGCTGCAGTTACTGCAATAAAAATGGCAGCTATGAAAAATGATATGAAAGGAAATAAATCTTAGTGCCTGTTACCTGCTATTAAAAAAAAATGAAGAGCAATTATTAAAAATAAAATATTTTTTCATAAATTTGACTACATGGTTAAATCAAATGGTTTAATTATTTAGTTAATATAACTTAAGTTATGGAAAACAAATATTCAACAACTACGGAAAATAAAATCCTTGAAGCAGCAAAAAAGGTATTTATTCAGAAAGGACTTTCAGGAACTCGCATGCATGAAATTGCCGATGAAGCTAAAATAAATAAATCCTTATTGCATTATTATTTCAGGACAAAGGAAAAACTATTTGAAGCAGTATTCAAATATGCTTTCTACAAATTTATACCAAGAATTAAAGAAGCAATGAATTCAGAAAAATCATTATTTGAAAAGATTGAATTAATAGCCGATCAATACATTACAGTTCTGATGAAAAATCAGTTTATACCTTTATTTGTATTGCATGAGATAAACCGTAATCCTGACAGATTATATGATCTTCTGACAAATGCAGGTATTAATGCTGAAGAATTCACTGAACAAATTCAGCGTGAAATAGAAAAGGGAAAAATTAAGAACTTAAATTCAACGCAACTAATTATCAATTTGCTGGCATTGTGTATTTTTCCGATTGCAGCCAGACCTCTCATGCAAAAAGTATTCTTTAAAGATGATAAAAAGCAATATATACAATTTCTGGAATCAAGAAAAAAAGAAATTCCAGCCTTTATTATTAATTCTATTAAAACAGGTTAAAATGAAACTGCTAATATTTGTCTTGATTATTCTTATGCCGTCAATATCAATTGGTCAAAAATCAGATACAATAACATTAAATAAATGTTTTGAGCTGGCGGTTAGTAATTATCCCGTGGTAAAACAAAAGGAATTATTTATGGATATTTACAGTAATAAAATTGAAAATATTCAGAATAACTGGTTTCCTTCAATGTCTTTCAATGGGCAGACAACATATCAGTCTGATGTTATTGATATACCTGTACCTAATATACCATTACCCTCTCAGCCTCATGATCAATACAAACTGTTTCTTGAAGTCAATCAGCAAATTTATGATGGCGGTGTTACGAGCACTAATAAAAAAATAGAAGCCGCAAATCTTGAAATAGAATTACGAAAAATAGATATTGAATTGAATTCCTTGAAACAGAGAATTACTCAGGTTTATTTCTCAATACTATATTTTGAGAAACAGCATGATTTGCTTAACCTGATGCTTAATGAATTAAGGGATAAATCATTTGTCGTTGAATCGGGGATAAAAAATGGAGTTTTGCTAACTCAGGATTTACAAGTAATACAAGCAGAGATACTAAAGCTTGGACAAAAAGATTTGGATATTTTACTTGGCAGGGAGGCAATGCTGAAAGCTATGAGTGAACTAACCGGTATAAATATAGATACTTCAGCTTTTCTCGTGCTGCCAATGGCAGAAATAGTATATACCGGGGATATTTTAAGGCCGGAACATGAATTATTTGATATGCAGAAAAAACAACTTGATGCAAATAATAAACTGCTGACAACTAATATAAAACCAAAACTATATGCATTTTCTCAAACCGGTTATGGTAATCCGGGATTAAATATGCTTAACGATGAATTTGACACATATTATCTGATAGGACTTGGATTTAAGTGGAACTTTTTTAACTGGGGAGAAATTAAAAGAAAGGAAAAGATTCTGAATACTCAGAAGGAGATAGTCAATACTCAAATTGAGACATTTGACAAAAACCTCAGCATTTCCCTGGAGAATGAGGTTGCCAATATTAAGAAATATGGGCAATCTGTTAAAATGGATAATCAAATTGTAGAATTAAGAAGTGAAATCAGGGAAAGTTCATTTTCGCAATTGAAAAATGGAGTTATTACATCTACTGATTTTGTGTCTGATCTGAATGCGGAAATGCAGGCAAGACTCCAGCTTGAAACACATAAGATATTATTGTATCAATCAATATTTAACTATTTAACTTTAAAAGGAGAGATATAACAATGATAATTAAAAAGTCCAATAACAGGCAAAAATACAGTTTAGTATATGCAGTGCTGTATTTTATCGTAATAGTATACAGTTGCACAGGAAAAGATAATTCAGCAGATGCCTTTGGTAATTTTGAAGCAAAGGAAGTCACTGTTTCGTCTGAAGCTCAGGGTGAGTTATTAGCATTAAATATTAAGGAGGGTCAGTATATAAATAAGAATGAACTGGCAGGGATTGTTGATACTGTTTCGTTATCTATAAACCGTGAACGACTGTTTGCGCAGGAGAAAGTTATTAAGGCTAAAAGCCGTAATATTTTATCTCAGATAAGTATCTACGAAGAGCAAATCAGGAATCTCATACGTGAAAAGAACAGACTGGAGAATCTGATTAAAGATAATGCGGCAACCCAGCAACAGCTGGATGATGTCACAGGTAAATTAAATGTTCTTGAGTTAAATATAGAATCAATAAAACAACAAAACAGAATTGTATTGGCTGAAATGGAAGTATTAAGAAGTGAATTGAAACAGCTGACAAATCAGATTAATAAATGTAAAATATATAGTCCTGTGAACGGCACAATAATTGAAAAATACAAGGAACAGGGTGAAATTATTGCTCCAGGCCAACCTGTTTTTAGAATTGCAGATCTCAGGGAAATGGAACTTAAGGTATATATTGACGGTTCACAGCTAAGTGATATTAAAATTGGAGATACGGTTAAAGTTAATATTGATGACAGTAATAAAGATGCACGAAAGCTGAATGGTATAATATGCTGGATTTCGTCAGAAGTTGAGTTTACTCCTAAAACAATTCAGACTAAAGAGGAAAGGGTAAATATGGTATATGCTGTAAAAATTTTTGTTAAGAACGACGGCAGAATAAAAATAGGAATGCCTGGTGAAGTTTATTTTACTGATTAATTCTTGCCTGCTTCGGATCCTTAAAACACAAGTCTAAAAATGCGCATGGAAGATAATATTATTGAAATCTCTGATTTGTCAAAATCATTTAAAGCGGTCAAGGCATTAAAGAATATTAATATCAGCATACCGGAAAAATGCCTTTTTGGATTTATCGGACCTGATGGTGCAGGTAAAACCACACTATTAAGAATTATTACAACATTGATTAAGCCTGACAAAGGAAAAGTTACTATAAAGGGACTGGATGTAGTAAAAGATTATAGAAGAATAAGATTTCTGGTCGGGTATATGCCTGGCAGGTTTTCTCTATATCAGGATCTTACAGTTGAAGAAAATCTTAAATTCTATGCAACAATATTCAGCACAACAGTAAAAGAAAACTATCACCTTATAAGGGATATCTATTCTCATATCAAACCTTTCAGCAAGCGCCTGGCAAGAGATCTGTCAGGGGGAATGAAACAAAAACTGGCACTTTCCTGTGCATTGATTCATAATCCTGAAATTCTTATTCTTGATGAACCTACTACAGGAGTGGATGCTGTGTCAAGGCATGAATTCTGGAAAATACTTAAAGGTTTAACAAGTAATGGTATGACAATCCTTGTATCTACTTCATATATGAATGAAGCAGAGCTATGTGACAAGGTTGTTCTGATGCATAATGGCAGTATTCTGGAAAATGATATACCGGAAAGAATTGTAAGCCGGTTTAAAAAATCATTGTTAGCAGTTAAATCCGGAAATATTAATAAACTGGTAAAAGACCTTAGAGAATATACCAGTGGAAGCAGTGCTTATTTATTTGGACAATATGTTCATTATTGCCAGGAATCGGATTATAGTGCAGCGAAAATTAAAAACTATTTGCTGAGACAAGGGCATGATGATATCAAGATAAAGAATATTCGTGCAGATATTGAGGATTGCTTTATTTCCGCGATAGAAAAATATAATGATTTAAATAAGTAAAATTCATAACTGTTAGATAATGTCAGGGAAAGAAGCAATTATTAAAGTAAACAGACTGGTAAAGAAATTTGGAAATTTTGTTGCCAACGATAATCTGTCATTTGAGGTTTATAAGGGAGAGATATTTGGATTTATCGGTGCAAATGGAGCGGGTAAAACAACAGCTATAAGAATATTATGCGGATTATCTTACCCGACATCCGGGGAAATTGAGGTTGCAGGATATAATGTTTACACACAGAGGGAAAAAATAAAACGTGTAATTGGCTATATGAGCCAGAGATTCTCACTTTATGAGGATCTTACAATAAAGGAGAATATTAGGTTTTATGCAGGAATATACGGATTAACTGATATTCAGATAAAAGAAAAGACGGGATTATTGATTGAAAGGCTTGATCTTAGCCGTGTTGCTAATAAGCTGGTTAAAGATATACCTCTGGGGTGGAAACAAAAATTAGCTTTTTCAGTTGCAGTCATTCATGAGCCAAAACTGGTTTTTCTCGACGAACCTACAGGAGGAGTAGATCCAATAACCAGAAGAAGATTCTGGGAACTGATTTATGATACTGCCGGCAGAGGTATTACTGTATTTGTTACAACCCATTATATGGACGAAGCAGAATATTGTGACAGGTTGTCAATTATGGCTAACGGCAGTATTGAAGCACTTGACACACCTGCAAATTTGAAAGCAAGATTTTCAGCAATGAATATGGATGAGGTTTATGTTAAAGTGGCAAGGAATAACCCGGTATGATATTTAAATATAAGTTAAATGAAGCAATTTACAGGATATGTAATTAAGGAATTCTTT
>CAZFHF010000155.1:0-7411 GCA_964518655.1 uncultured Bacteroidales bacterium
ACTGCTGCCTCCCGTAGGAGTCTGGTCCGTGTCTCAGTACCAGTGTGGGGGACCATCCTCTCAGATCCCCTAACCATCGTTGCCTTGGTGAGCCGTTACCTCACCAACAAGCTAATGGTACGCATGCCTATCTCTAACCGCCGGAGCTTTAATCATAAGAACATGCGATCCTATGATATTATGGAGTATTAATCCGAATTTCTTCGGGCTATCCTCCAGTTAGAGGTAAGTTACATACGCGTTACTCACCCGTGCGCCGGTCGTGTTCCCGACGAATCGGGACTTACCCCTCGACTTGCATGTGTTAAGCCTGCCGCTAGCGTTCATCCTGAGCCAGGATCAAACTCTTCATTGTAATAAAGAATTTTGATATTACTCAAGATTTACTGCTCACATAGGAATTTCCCATATGTATTCTTAGAACCTTTCTCGTCTCTTCAATATTTTCAAAGAACATAAAAAAATAAGCTTACAAAATTAATAAACATACATTAATTATGCTAAATTTTGAAAACTTTTATTTTCGCTTTGTGATTTATAAAATCTGCTATGAAAAGCGGCTGCAAATTTATAACTAATATTTGTTCCAACAAATAAAATAAGAAATTATTTTACCTTTCAATCTATATTTTAAAATATCGCTGTATTATAATGCTTAAACTCAACCTGTAAGGCATATTCTGTCATATACCCAAACTTAAAAATTTAACATTCTCAATAATAAAATTTGCCCTGTCCAGTTAAACAATTAAAATTTTATCCGCTAAAATATGTTCCTGAAATTTTAATATCTGCTATTATATTTATTTTTGTCCCTGTAAAAATAATCTTTGCTTTTTTAAGTTTGTTTTACTGAATATTTGTAACAAGACAATCTTTGTTCTGTTTATTAATAAAAAAAGAGATAAGCTATATTAGAGTGCTTAAATTTGCATTTAAAATTATATATTAGTTGAAATTTTGATAAAATTATAAGGGTGAGCAAAGCATTAGTAATTATACCTACATATAATGAAAAAGAGAACATTGAGAAGATAGTACGAACGATCTTCTCCCTTGTCAGGCCATATCATATACTTGTTATTGATGATGGCTCGCCCGATAAAACAGGTGATATTATAAAATCACTGCGAAGTAATGAATTTAAAAACAATCTACACCTTATTGAACGTTCCGGAAAACTTGGTCTTGGCACAGCCTATATCTGCGGATTTAAATGGGCCCTCGAAAATGGCTATGACTACATATTTGAAATGGACGCTGATTTCTCCCACAATCCCAAAGATCTTATAAGATTACATGAAGCATGCCTGAATGGAGCAGATCTGACGATAGGCTCCCGCTATAAATCCGGCGTTAACGTGGTGAACTGGCCCATAGGCAGAGTGCTTATCTCATATTTTGCATCCGTTTATGTCAGGATTATTACCGGAATGAATATCAGGGATGCTACAGCAGGTTTTAAATGTTATAAAAGACAGGTTCTGGAAGCTATAAATTTCGATGAAATAAAGTTTAAAGGATATGCATTCCAGATAGAAATGAAATTTACAGCATGGAAAATGGGATTTAAAATCGTGGAAATACCTATTGTCTTCACTGACAGAAAGGAGGGATCATCAAAAATGTCAGGAGGAATATTTAACGAGGCCCTCTGGGGTGTATTGAAAATGAAATTTGACAGTTTTTTTAAATCTTACAAAAGATAACCTGTCACATGGCAAAAATCCTGATAAGAGATGCTTTAATTATTAATGAAAACCGGAAATTCAAAGGAAGTGTTGTTATTAACAATGGGCTTATTGAAAGAATATATGAAGGCCAGGCATCTGACAATACCCAGTATGCAAAAATCATAGAGGCATCTGATAAAATTCTCATTCCCGGAGTAATTGACGATCATGTACATTTTCGCGAACCCGGCCTTACTCATAAAGCTACCATTGCCACCGAATCAAGGGCCGCAGTTGCAGGCGGAGTAACTTCTTTTATGGACATGCCCAATACAATACCGCAAGCTACTACACAAACATTAGTAAGGGAAAAAATCAAAATAGCAGAAAAATGTTCACTGGCAAACTATTCGTTCTATATCGGTGCAGCAGATAATAACCTTGAAGAACTGCTAAAAACAGATCCCCGCGAAGTATGCGGAATTAAAATTTTTATGGGCTCCTCAACAGGAAATATGTCAGTAACGGACAAAGACATTCTGAAAAATATATTCTCACAATCAGGTATTTTACTTGCAGTTCATTGTGAAGATGAAGGGATAATCAATAATAACCTTAAAAGATATAAAGCAGAATATGGAGAAAACATACCGGTTAGATACCACCCGTTAATAAGAAACGAAGATGCTTGCTATAAGTCTTCCTATGAAGCTGTTGAGTTAGCTGCAAAATATAATAGCCGGCTGCATGTTTTACATGTGTCAACTGAAAAGGAACTGAAACTCTTTGCAGAAAATATTGCTTCCGGTAATAAAAGAATTACGTCTGAAGTGTGTATACATCACCTCTGGTTCAGTGATTCTGATTATGATAATTATGGTACTAAAATTAAATGGAACCCTGCCATAAAAAGCAACAGCGATAAAAATGCACTTCTAAAGGCAATGATAAACGGGAAAATTGATGTTGTAGCAACCGACCATGCACCACATACCCTGGAGGAAAAGAATAATTCCTATATAAAATCCCCCTCAGGAGGACCAATGGTTCAACATTCACTTATTGCAGTGCTGGAACTTCACCAGCAGGGATTAATATCACTTGAATTAATTGTAAATAAAATGTGCCATGCTCCTGCAGACATTTTTCAGATTGAAAGAAGAGGGTATATAAAAGAAAATTATTATGCTGATCTGGTATTAATAGATTTAAATAATGAATGGAAAGTAGAACCTGAAAATATTTTATATAAGTGTAAATGGTCTCCTTTTGAAAACATGCTCTTCCACTCCGCCGTGACACATACTTTTGTGAATGGAAATATTGTTTACCATAATGGTGAAATTATTGAGTCTGCTTTAGGTAAACAGCTTATATTTAACAGGTAAAATCTGTCATTATGTGAATATCGGAGAAGAACGTAAAATCATTATGGGAAAAAATTATTTATTATATTTTTTAACTTTAGGTTGTTATAATTAAACATATGACGACATGAAACAACTGACTGCCTGCGCTATTATATTTTGTGTAATTATTTGTTTTCCTGGCTGCAGGGAAAGCAAACAAAAATCCTTTGATAAAGTTGAAACAATAACAATAACAAATGATTCTTTATTGATGAATCTGTTAGCTGACACAATAATTTACGATGTTATAATTAAAAATAATGATCCTGCAAATGAATGGACCGAAAAATGCCTGAGTTATCTTAACAGGAATGAACTTGTTGATCAGCTTTTTGATGCGGTTTACAACGGACAGGCCAATGCCTTCAATTACTTCTCAGGTAAAAAACTTGCTCCTTCAGATCTTAAAAGAATGGAAAAGGATAAAGATTTTGACAGATCTAAAATAGGCAAACTTCAGTTTACCGAATCGTGGTATTATGATCCTGCTAACCTTGTTATGCAAAAGAAAATACTCTCAATAACCCTTGGATATGAACTGCCTGGAGCTAATGGTAGTATAATAGGCTATAAACCAGTATTTAAGATTAACATGAATTAAATTACATTTATCAGCAGACAATATATGCCTTCAAGTTCTTTATTTAATGAAATTTAATTACTTTTAGAGCTCAATGTAACCTTAATCAAATAAAATAATTTTTCAAAATGCTGACAGTTGAAAAAATAGGTGGTTCATCAATGTCAAAATTCAAAGATGTTCTTAATAATATCATTATTGGTAACCGGGAAGACTGTGATTATTATAGCAGGATTTTTGTTGTTTCAGCATACAGCAATGTCACTAATTGGTTTCTGGAACATAAAAAAACCAAACAGCCCGGGGTTTATCATAAATTTGTAAATAACGAGAACTACAACAGAAGTCTCCATGATCTGCTGAATAAATTACTGCATATAAACAGAACATTTGCTGATATTAATCTTGATCTTGAAGTTGCCGAGAAATTCATTACTGATAGAATGTTGCAGGCCAAGAATTACCTTGACAGTCTGGCTGATGTACTCACCTCAGGATATGTTAACAGGCAAAATATACTGCTTGCTGCAAGAGAGATCCTTTCTTCAATCGGCGAAGCACATTCTGCTTTTAATTCAGTTAATATACTGGAAAATAATGGTATAAATGCCACATTTGTTGATTTATGCGGGTTCAATGATTCTGAATACCTTACTATTGATGAAAGAATTCATAATGCATTTAAAAATCTGGATTATTCTAAAACTATCCCGGTAGTAACAGGATATACCAAAGGAACAGAAGGTATTATGAGAGAATTTGACAGGGGATACTCCGAAATTACTTTTAGCAAAATCGCAGTTGAAGTTAAAGCCGATGAAGCAATTATCCATAAAGAATTTCATCTCTCATCAGCTGATCCAAATATTGTAGGAGCAAATAAGTCAATCCCGGTTGGCAATACAAATTTCAATGTTGCTGATCAACTTGCTGATCTGGGAATGGAGGCAATACACCCTAAGGCATCCAAACCGCTGGAAATAGCAGGAATAAACATAAGGATAAAAAGCACTTTCGAACCCGACCATCCCGGAACATTAATATCCAATAATTATATTAGTAAAGATTACAAAGTTGAGGTGATTTCGGGAACGGACGAGGTCATAGCTATAGAGATACATGATCCTTTGATGGTTGGCCAGGTTGGATTTGACAGGGGAATAATGGAAATTTTCCAGAATTATAAGGTAAGTTATATCTTGAAATCAACAAATGCCAACAGTATTACACAAGTGATCTGGTCACACGATCTTAATAAAGATATGATAAAGGATCTTAAGAAAAAATACTTTGAAGTAACAGTTAAACCGGTAGCACTGGTATGTGCCCTGGGAACAAACATAGCAAAACCGGGGATACTTGCCAAAGCAACCTGGGCGCTGGCAGAAAATAATATTAATATAGAATGTATATCACAGTCACTTAAGCAGGTAAATATGCAGTTTGTAATTAATACTGAAGATTACAAAAAGGCTGTTATTGCTCTTAATGATGCACTGTGTAATAATCAATAATAACTGCATATATTTCAGGATATACAATGGCTGACATCCTGAAAAGTTGAAAAGTTATAGATTTAATCCCGGTAAAAATTTGCTATATTACATCCTTAATTTACAGCATCATTGTATTAATTTAATTTGCCTTTAAATATTTCCGGCTCTTGAAAAGAATACCGCTCATAATAATCTGCCTTATATTGCTGGATAGCGCAAATGCACAAAAAACATTTCAACCGGAATCACATCTGGGTATAATACAGGGAGTAAACTTCTCAAGAACCGACTTTGAAATCTTTGACATAGAACAGAAGTTTTTAGCCGGTTACCGCGGAGGGATAGTGTTTAATTATTTCTCTGAATCATTTGCCGGCATACAGATTGAGTTGAGTTATTCAGAACAAGGATGGAAAGGCACCCTTGATTCCGTGAGATTTTATGACGGCCGCCTTAATTATATCGAACTGCCATTTCTTACCAGCATAACATTAGGAAAATCCAGGCTCTTCTTTGTTTTGAATATCGGCCCCTATTTCTCATATGAAATAATGAGCGACATTTCAGAAGATACAGGATATCCCTCCGAGACTGATTATAAGTTCGGATTTGGTTATTGCGGGGGTGTGGGATTGGGTATTCATTCTTCTGCCGGCACTTTTATAATTGAAGGCAGATATTCCAACAGCCTGACTAATATATATGACCCATCGGAAAATACAGATTTTCGTGCATCTAGAACACAGAATATAAATATCTCCCTTACTTACTTAATAAAGCTGTTGTAGGTTATCCCAAATCCCTGACAACCATCTGTATTGTTTTCTTACTTCTGTGCTCAAGTAAAAGTTCCTTATTTACCATCACACGTTTTATAGTCTTATCGTTATAATACAGAATTGTTATGAGCTCAAGTCCCGATTCATGTGATATATCAAAATTCTGCTGAAGTCTCTGAAGAACAGGTTCAATTCTTGTCTTATCATTATTTACACATACTTTAAAACTAACAGCTGTATTCTGCATAAAGTTTATCTTCAATCCATAATCTGCAAAACATTTGAATATCGTTTCAAGATTATTTTCAGCTATAAATGATAAATCCCTTGGATATATCTGTATCAGTACCTGGTCCATTTTAAAAATAAAGGAAGGTATTAGTTTTTCATATATGCTGTTATCAACCACTGTACCCGCTTCGTCAGGATCCATAAATGATTTGATATTTAACTGTATGTTCTTTCTTTGAAGCGGCTGGATAGTCTTGGGATGGATAACACCTGTTCCGTAATATGCCAATTCAATTGCATCAGTATATGATATTCTTTCCAGTTTAATGGTATTATCAAACCACTTTGGATCGGCATTTAATACTCCCGGCACGTCTTTCCATATAGTGATATTTTTAATATTAAGCATGTATGCAAGCACTGCCGCGGTATAATCAGAGCCCTCCCTTCCCAGGGTAGTTGACAGGTTACTGGTTGTTGATGCTATAAATCCCTGTGTTATATATATACTTCCATTTTTGAAATCAAATGCTTGCCTGATAAGTTTTTCTGACAGTTCCCAGTTAATATTTGCTTCGCGAAAATTGTTATCTGTTTTCAAGCATCTTCTTATATCCATCCATCTGGAATCGATACCTGCCGACCTGGCATATGCTTCAATAATCTTTGTTGATAATATCTCACCCAGACATACTATCTGATCATACTCAAAATTGAACTGCAGAGAATGTTCCTGGTTAAGTTTATTCTCAAGCCTGTTAAAAATATCACCAACTTCCTGATAAATGGGATTGCTTCTCTCAGGGAACAAATCATTTATAATATCATAATGGTATGATTTTATATCCTCCAGAACTGCGGTAAGTGCGGGATTATTATTAAAATAATACTCGGTAACCTTTTCCATCGCATTTGTTGTTTTCCCCATTGCTGATACAACAACAATTATCCTGTTATCATACATTTTTAATATCTTTGCGAGATTTTTTACTGCATCTGCAGTTTTTATCGATGCCCCGCCGAATTTAAATACAATCATACCTTCTGCATTAATTTATTTATATCTGCTAATATTATATCCAGCGCTTTAAGTTACTAATTTAGCTTAACCAAAAATATATTTGTGTAAAAATTATTTAAATGTGGTTACTTTGCACAAATTAATTACTATTTATTGAATGAAGCTGAAAGAAATCACAGGATTATATAAAGATCATCCCGATGCATTAGATTTACTTCATGA
>CAZFHF010000156.1:0-7373 GCA_964518655.1 uncultured Bacteroidales bacterium
TATCCCCTCTATATCATCCCTGGGGTTGGCTTCAGCATATCCATGCTTCTGTGATACTGGTTGGTATAAAACTGAACCACCTCCATAGGCTCAAGCTGCTCCAGCCTGGCCTTCCTTATTATCCTGTCTTCTCCTTCACTTTCAATTTCATCTTCAAGATGTCCCACGTCGGTAATGTTCCTTACATACCTTACCTTATAACCAAGGTATTTAAGATACCGGAATAGTATATCAAATGTTATCGCTCCGCGTGCATGCCCTAAATGCGGGTAATCATAGACTGTCGGACCGCAAACATAAAGTCCCACGTGCGGTGGATTTACAGGAGTGAAAAGTTCCTTTTCCCTTGTTGAGGTGTTGTAAATATAAAATTTCTGTTCCATCACTTAAAAATAAATATAACATTATACGATCTGATAAAATTAATAATAATATTCTTCTTGTATATTTTTATAAATTGAACTTTTTAATAGGCAAAAATAAAAATATTGATTAGCAACAAACATTTTTGTAAATTGTATAATTAAACTTCCCGGATATTCATTTGTTCTATAATAAACATCTGAATTAATTTGCCTTCATTAAGAATTCAAATTATATTATTATGAAACCACAGATAGCATTTTTTGACACCAAGCCATATGACAAGGAATCATTTGACAGATTAAACGAGGAATACGGCTTTGATATAAAATATTTCAGATACCATCTGACACAGGAGAGTATTGTTCTGGCGCAGGGCTCCGATGTAGTTGTTGTGTTTGTAAATGATATTATTGATTCAAAAATAACAGATAAGCTGGCTGAATACGGAGTCAAGCTGATCGCTTTACGTTGTGCAGGATTTAATAATGTTGATCTTAAATCTGCACTTAACAAAATAAAGGTCGTCAGGGTTCCTGCATACTCACCGAACGCCATTGCCGAGCATACGGTGACACTTATGCTGGCACTGAACCGTAAGATCCACCGCGCCTACTTCAGGACGAGGGATTCGAACTTTACGCTGGACGGTCTGCTGGGATTTGACATGTATCATAAAACCGCGGGAATTATAGGAACCGGGAGAATAGGCAAGGCATTGATAAAAATACTGCGTGGCTTTGAAATGAATGTGCTGGCATCCGATAAGTTTCCGGATGAGGATTATGCAAAGGAACATGATTTTAAATACGTTGAGCTGGATGAACTTTTCAGGAGCTCGGATATCATCTCCCTCAACTGCCCGCTGACAAAAGAAACAACGTTTCTCATAAATAAAAACAACATAAAAAAGATGAAAGACGGGGTTATGATAATAAATACAGGCCGCGGTAAACTTATAAAAACCTATGATCTTATACAGGGACTAAAATCCGGGAAGATTGCCTCTGCCGGACTGGATGTTTATGAAGAAGAAAGCGAATACTTTTTTGAGGACCTTTCTAACAGGATCCTCACCGATGATATTCTGGCAAGGCTGTTGAGCTTTAATAATGTAATTATAACATCGCACCAGGGATTTTTCACTAAAGAAGCAATGTATAATATTGCCAAAACTACCATGCAAAACATAAAAGATTTTGCTGATGGCAAAGAATTAGTGAATGAAGTATGTTATAAGTGCCCGTAAATGCTTTACTTTGTAAAACTTTCTAAAATTATATATGGGCAAAAATAAACACAAAAGAAAAAAGCCTGCCGGCTATAACAAAAAATCATTAGCAAACAGTATACTTGGTATTTTCTCGAATAACCCGCGAAAGACTTTTAATTACAAGGAGATCGCCAAATACCTGCTGATAAAAAGCTCTGCTGAGAAAAGGCTGATAACTGAGGTCCTGCAGGAACTGGTGCGGTCAAATGACCTTGATGAGGTATTTCCCGGAAAGTTCAAACTTAAATCAAGCGTCGGGCATGTAATAGGAAAAGTTGATATTGCCCAGGGAGGATATGGCTTTGTAAGCTCGGAATCCATGGCGGATGATATCTTCATATCACAGAAAAACCTGAACCATGCACTGAATGATGATATAGTCAAGGTTTACCTGTATGCAAAAAGGCAGGGCAGGGGTCCTGAGGGGGAAGTTATTGAGATCATTGACAGGGCAAAAGATACTTATGTAGGGATTGTTGAGGTAGGGCCTGATTTTGCATCCCTTTCCGCTGACAGCCGTCAGATGCCCTATGATATTATTATCCCTGTGGACAAACTGAACGGGGCTGAGGACGGCCAGAAAGCAATAGCCAGGATCACCGGCTGGCCGCGAAGGGTAAAAAATCCTTTTGGTGAGATCGTTGAAGTGCTTGGTGAGCCAGGAGACCATGAGACAGAGATGCATGCCATACTGTCGGAATACGGACTGCCGTATAAGTTCTCCGAAGATATTGAGGCCGAAGCGGGAAATATCCCCGATAAGATAACACAGTCTGATTATAACTCAAGGCGTGACTTCCGTGATGTGGCAACTTTCACTATCGACCCTGCGGATGCCAAAGATTTTGATGACGCCCTGTCAATACAAAAACTTCCTGATGGCCACTGGGAGACAGGGATCCACATAGCAGATGTAACACATTATGTCAAGCCTAAAACACCCCTTGACCAGGAAGCCTTTGCACGAGGGACGTCAGTGTACCTTGTCGACAGGGTGGTGCCCATGCTTCCGGAAAAGCTTTCCAACAATGTCTGCTCATTACGGCCGAATGAAGAAAAGCTTTGTTTTTCGGCAGTATTTGAGCTGGATGATAATGCAAATATCATTAATGAATGGTTCGGAAGGACGATAATCTTTTCAAACCGGCGCTTCACTTATGAAGAAGCACAAAATATAATAGATACGGGGAAGGGCGATCTAAGTGATGAGGTTTTAAAACTAAACGAACTTGCACAAAAGCTCAGAAAGGAAAGGTATAAAAGCGGGTCAATAGATTTTGAGCGTGACGAGGTGAGATTCGACATTGATGAAAAGGGGAAGCCCCTGAGAATATATTTCATGGAGCACGGCAAATCAAACGAGCTTATCGAGGAATTTATGCTGCTGGCAAATAAGAGGGTTGCGATGTTATTTGGTGATGTTGCAGAAAAGAAAGACAGGAAGACCTTTGTTTACAGGATACACGACAGACCAAACCTGGAAAAGCTTGAGAAGTTCTCAACCTTCATAACGAAATTCGGGCATTCGCTGAACCTGTCGTCAAACATTAAGATATCGCAGTCGATGAATAAACTGCTCGCTGATGTCAAGGGTAAGAACATCCAGGATATGGTGGAAACCCTGGCATTAAGGACCATGGCAAAGGCAGAGTACTCAACCAATAATATCGGGCATTACGGACTGGCATTTAAGTTTTATACGCATTTCACCTCGCCTATAAGGAGGTACCCTGATATGATGGTGCACAGGTTAATGGCCGATTATCTTGCCGGGGGGCAGTCAAAGAATGATAAGAAATACAGTCAAAGGTGCCGCCACTCATCTGACATGGAACAGCGCGCCGAAGAGGCTGAAAGGGCTTCGATAAAGTATAAGCAGGTAGAATTTATGCTGGACAAGATTGGGAAACATTATGAAGGTATTATCTCCGGCGTTGCCGAATGGGGTATTTATGTTGAGATAATTGAAAACAAGTGCGAGGGCCTTGTGCCTATAAGAGAACTGCTGGATGATTTCTACGAGTATGACGAAGATAATTTCTGCATTGTCGGCAGGCATACAAAAAAGAAGTACCAGCTCGGTGATCCAGTGAAAGTAGAGATCTTACGCACCAACCTGCCCAAGCGCCAGCTGGATTTTGCCCTTGTAGAATAGAAAAAGGGACAGCGCCCTTGGCCGACACCTGTGGATTGCGCCTTGGCGCTGTCCCCTGCCGTTCCCTGCCAAGGGCGCTGTCCCTTTTCTCTCAATGAAAGAAAATATAAGCAATGAATATTGCAGCGACAATTCCTGCAAGGTCGGCTATTAGTCCGCAGGTAACCGTATACCTTGTTTTGCGGATATTAACTGCGCCGTAGTATACTGCCAGAGTGTAGAATGTTGTTTCCGTCGAACCCTGAAAGGTGGATGCCAGTCTGCCGATGAATGAGTCAGGGCCGTATGTCTGCATGGCTTCGATCATCAGTCCGCGTGCTCCGCTCCCGCTCAGGGGTTTCATCAATGCTGTGGGCAGTGCGGGAATAAAATCGGTATTTACTCCAATCCAGCCAAAGAACTTGCTCAATCCGCCGATAAAGAAATCCATAGCCCCTGAAGCCCTGAATACGCCAATTGCAACAAGCATAGCTACGAGGTAAGGGATAATTTTTATCGCCACTTCGAATCCCTCCTTTGCGCCTTCAATAAACGTCTCATATATATTCACCTTTTTCCTCACCCCTGCCCAGATAAATAATATGATGAACATAAACAATATGAAATTTCCTGCAAGCCTTGAGATCACTTCAACATGTGGCTGGTCGAGACTGTTAAGGTACCATATCACAAGGGCAACAAATATTGTTATGCCTCCGATATAAGCCAGAACCACCCTGTTAAAAAGGTTTATCTTTTGCGCTATGGATACTGCAATCAGTCCTGCGAGCGTTGAAAAGTATGTTGCCAGGAGCAGGGGGACAAACACATCCGTAGGGTCTTTGGCACCGCTTGCCGCCCTCACAGCCATTATGCTTATGGGCACAATTGTCAATGCCGAGGTATTAAGGACAATGAACATGATCTGCGGATTGGAGGCAGTGTCTTTCTTTTTATTGATCTCCTGCAGTTCTTTCATAGCTTTCAGTCCTAATGGCGTGGCGGCATTATCAAGGCCGAGCATATTGGCGCAGAAGTTCATGAGTATTGATCCCATAGCAGGATGATCCTCAGGGATGTCAGGAAATATCCTTCTGAAGAACGGTGCGACAAGCCTGGATAATGAAGTCACCGCTCCCCCTTTTTCACCTATCTTCATTATTCCCAGCCAGAGCGTTATGACGCCAATAAGGTAGATGGATATCCTCACCGAGGTCTCAGCCATTTCAAATGTGCTGTTAACAATTGCAGTGAATACCTCGAGGTCGGCGCGGTCAAATATTATGTTTAGGTACTCTGCAAAAAAGTCACGGAAATAATATCCTGTCACCCTTATTATGGCAACTATGAAACCCACGAGGAAGAATCCGATCCATATGTAATTCAGTACCATCTGCCGGAGTTTAATCCATGCTCAAGTTAGTAATTGGGCTTTATAAATAAAAGCTTGTTACTGCTTTGTTATTAACAAAAAGGGACAGCGCCCTGGGGACTGCGTCTTGGCGCTGTCCCCTGCCCAGGGCGCAGTCCCCAGGGCGCTGTCCCTTTCACACTATGATCCTGTACCCCAAATCTTTTGAGAGTTTTTTCTTCAGGTCGTTGAGCAGGATGAATTTCTGCTGAAGCAGGGAGATGCTGTCAGTATCATTATTTTCCTGTGCCGTTTTTAGTTTCTTATGTGTCTCTTTTATCATATCCAGCACTTTCTTGTTCTTAAAAGCATTGATAGCTTCCGGCACATTCTCCTTAAGCTTCATATCCTCGGTCTCAACGTAATTATCATGCTTTGCCCATATCTTGCTGAGATCATACGCCGAGGTGAGCAGGTCAACGGCAATCCTGCTTACAGCCTCGTTGGGATGGTGAATAAAATATTTCTCAACTACGGGATCATCATCGCTTATATGCTGTTTTATTTCATCATAAATGATCTTATAAACAGGATGTGTGAACTCCAGTTCATCTGCCCCTATTTCAAAAATTATATGCTGTGCCACTGTCGTTTCTTGTTCCTTGCCGGCCTTTTTATCTACCACCGATATATTATTATTCCCGAAATTAAGCAGAAGCCTGATGATATCCTTCTCGACAATATATCGTTCTTCCTCCTGGACAGTAATACGCTTTGGCGTGATTTTTTCCTGGGGAAGGCTTACTTCATATCCCCTCCTTTTATAACTATCCTCAGCCCTCTGCCTTCGTATCCTGTTTATTTCAGTATAAAGGATCCGCTCATCCACATCAAGTATCTTACCGCACTCCCTGATATATACAGTGCGGGTTATGCTTCCCGGGATGACGGCTATTGAACGCACAATGTCATTTATCAGCGTGGCTCTTTTCACCGGGTCTGTCTCTGCCTCTTTTTTCAGCAGTCGGGTTTTGAACGAAATCGCTTTCATTAGCTTTGATATAATCCAGCAGCTCGCCGGCGCTTTTCCCCCTGGCAAATGAGTCAGGGTCCTCACCGTCAGGCAGCAGCAACACTTTAACATTCAGGTCTTCTTCAAGTATAAGGTCGATGCCTCTTAGCGATGCTTTAATCCCTGCCTCATCGCCGTCAAAGATCACTGTGATGTTTTTTGAAAACCTTTTTATTAATCTTATCTGCTGGGGAGTGAGTGCTGTTCCTGAGGAAGCCACAACATTGTCAACTCCTGACTGGTGCATTGACAGCACATCTGTATATCCTTCAACAAGGTAGCAGTAATCATTCTTAATGACCGATTGTTTTGCAAAGAACAGTCCGTACAATACGTTGCTCTTATGGTAGATTTCCGACTCCGGGGAATTGATATACTTGGCAGCTTTCTCGTCCGACTTAAGTATGCGCCCTCCAAATCCTATGACCTGGCCAGAGAGGCTGTGGATAGGAAACATCACCCTGCCGTGAAACCTGTCTAAGTTATAGTTATCCCCTTGTATTGTAAGCCCTGATTTTACAAGGTAATCAAGCTTATACCCTTTATCAAGTGCGGTTTTTGTGAAAGCATCCCTTTGTTCCCGTGAATACCCCAGCTGAAATTTATTAATAATATCATCCCTGTATGATCTCTGGTGAAAATAACTTGCCCCCACAGCCTTGCCCTCATCAGTGTTCACTAAATTATCAATGAAGTATTTATGTGCAAAAGCACACACTGCCATCAGGCTCTCCCTTTCATTTTTCTGCTGTATCTCTTCAGCGGTCTGCTCCTTCTCAACTATCTCGATATTGTATTTCTTTGCCAGGAACCTTAATGCCTCGGGATAGGAAAGTTTTTCATGCTCCATTAAAAATGTTACTGCATTCCCCCCTTTGCCTGAGCTGAAGCATTTAAAGATGCCCTTGGCAGGGCTCACAAAAAATGACGGGTCTTTCTCGTCAGTAAAGGGGCTCAGCCCCTTGAAATTCTGCCCTGCCTTTTTGAGCTTGACAAACTCCCCCACTACCTCAACGATATCCGCAGAGGCAAAAATCTTATCTATTGTTGAACGGTCGATCATAAAACAGGTGAACTTAAAAGTTACTCGGTCTCCGGCAAATATATACCCGGGCATAAAGTTGCAAAAATTATATCACGCAGTACCGAATAATCACAAAATATCTATGAACAAAATTTC
>CAZFHF010000157.1:0-7361 GCA_964518655.1 uncultured Bacteroidales bacterium
AATATATTTACTTATCGGCTTCAGTAATTAATTTAGCTCCTTCATCTATCGCACTGGCTATATTCAATACAGTATCCAGCTGGGAGATCGTGATTAATCTCTCTACTGCGTCATTCAGACCAGTAAGCACAAAAGTTCCGTTGGCATTTTTACAAAGACGATTAGCAACCAGAATAGCACTTAATCCGGATGAATCACAATACCGGCATTTACTTAAATCAAGTATTATATTTTTTTCACCATTACCTGATACCAGCACTAACTCGGATTTTAATGTAGGGGCAATGTGTGTATCCAGCTTTTCTTCCAATACTTGGATTAATGTGTAATTGCCATGCTTTTCAATTTTAAATTCCATATTGAACAGATTTGAAATTATTATATAAAGTTATTTGCTTTTTTCATTATTATCAGCATTTTTTTCTTCTTTTTTCTTTTTATTTTCACTTTTTTCCATTTCTGTCTTTAATGCTGCCAGTTCTGTTATATCGCCAAAGGTCGTTTTTTCAATGCCTGGCTTGGTTTTTTTATGGCTTTTTCTGGGTGCAGCATCAGCTCTTTTTCTGACAGGTTCATCTTTGGTTTTTCTTTTATCCTCAAAAACCCTGCTATGTGAAAGAACAATTTTATTTGCTGACTTTGAAAATTCAATTACTTTAAATTCCAGTTTTTCGTCAACTTTTGCAGCTGTTCCGTCTTCTTTAGTTATATGTTTTGATGAAGCAAAACCTTCTACTCCGTAAGGTAATGCAACTATTGCTCCTTTATCCATAACCTCAACAACTGTGCCTTCATGAACTGATCCTATAGTAAATATCGTTTCAAATACATCCCACGGATTTTCTTCCAGCTGCTTGTGTCCAAGGCTTAATCTCCTGTTATCCTTATCTATTTCCAGCACAACAACTTCAATATCATCACCAATATTTGTAAATTCAGCAGGATGCTTTATTTTTTTTGTCCATGATAAGTCTGAAATATGGATTAATCCATCGACACCTTCCTCTATTTCAACAAATACTCCGAAGTTAGTAAAATTACGAACTTTTGCTTTATGTTTGGATCCAATAGCATATTTTTCTTCAATATTTTCCCATGGATCAGGTTTTAATTGCTTAATACCCAAGGACATCTTTCTTTCTTCGCGATCTAAAGTGAGTATCTGGGCCTCAACTTCATCACCAACTTTGAGGAATTCCTGGGCACTACGCAGGTGCTGTGACCACGACATTTCAGATACATGGATTAAACCCTCAACTCCCGGAGCAATTTCTATAAATGATCCGTAATCAGCCATTACAACAACTTTTCCTTTTACTTTATCGCCAACTTTAAGATTTGGATCAAGCGAGTCCCACGGGTGAGGTGTAAGCTGTTTTAAACCAAGGGCAATTCTTTTTTTATCATCATCAAAGTCAAGTATTACTACCTGTAATTTCTGATCGAGCTCGGCAATTTCTTCAGGGTGGTTTACCCTTCCCCATGATAGGTCTGTAATATGTATTAATCCGTCAACACCTCCTAAATCAATAAATACACCATATGAGGTAATGTTCTTAACCGTTCCTTCAAGAATCTGACCTTTTTCAAGCTTGGCAATAATCTCTTTTTTCTGTTGTTCAAGCTCAGCCTCAATAAGTGCTTTGTGGGAAACAACCACATTCTTAAATTCATAGTTAATTTTAACAACTTTGAATTCCATGGTTTTCCCGACAAATATATCATAGTCACGAATAGGTTTAACATCAATCTGAGAACCCGGAAGAAAAGCTTCAATACCAAATACATCAACGATCATACCTCCTTTTGTGCGGCATTTAACGTAACCTTTTATTATCTCATCATTTTCCAATGCCTCATTTATTCTATCCCAGGATTTCAGAGCCCTTGCTTTTTTATGAGAAAGTACCAACTGGCCTTTTTTATCTTCCTGGCTTTCCACATATACCTCAACCTTATCGCCAATTTTGATGTCCGGATTATACCTGAATTCATTCAGACTGACAACACCTTCAGATTTATAGCCTATATTAATAACTACCTCTCTCTTGTTCATTGAGATTATCGTACCTTCTATTACTTCATTATCAGCAACAGGAGAAAGAGTGTCATCATACATTTTTTCAAACTCGGACCTTTCCTTTTGAGAATAAATATCATTGTTGTCCATATATTTACCCCAGTCAAAGTCCTTGTCAGACTCGATTACAGTCCCTGTAACTTTTGGTTTGGGTGCTTCATTTTGATTTTTCTTTTTTTCTGGAGCTTTTATTTCTTTATCCTTTTCTGATTTTAGGGATTTATCAGGCTGCTTCTTTGCTTTTTCCTTAGCTTTCGCAGTATCTTCCTTTACAACTTTCGAAGAAGTTTCTTTAGGTTTTTCTTCTTTCCCGGCTGTTTTTGAAGCTGCTTCTGTTGTTTTCTGAGTTTTCTTTGCTGTACTTTTTACTTCTTTCTTCGGAGAGTCCTTAGAAGGTTCTTTCTTGCTTTTCTCTTTTGTCTTGGATTCTTTACTTTTTGTATCTGCTACAGCTCGCTTTTTCTTATCAGCCACCTTTTTTTCATCATCTTTACTTTTGACTGATTTCTCATCCAAATTACTTTTGCTATTTTCCGCCATTTAAAAATAAATTACAAATTAATATGTTAGACATTATGTTGCTTAAATCGAGCTGCAAAGCTATAATTTTCTTGCACAAAAAACTAAAGATACTAAAAAAAAACAAAATTTTATAGATGCATAATTATGCACTTTTTTTGATCCTTTCTGCTTCCCTTCTTTTTTTACGCATCAGAAAAAGTGCTTTGTTTTCTTCTTTTCGCAGTAACCTTTCTATGTTTTTCTGGTGGGTAAAAAGAAGCAATACTGATATAATCAGTGAAAAAATTATAAGTGATGGAGTAGTAGTTTTAAATACAAAAATTACTACTACAGGGAAAGAAAAGCCAGCTATCATAGAGCTGAGCGACACATATTTTGTAATAAGCAGAGTAATAACAAAAACGCCTATGCATATCAGGGTAGTGAACGGGTCTATTGCCAGTACAAAACCTAAAAGAGTAGCTATACCTTTACCTCCCCTGAATCCAACATAAATCGGGAAAATATGGCCTGCAATTGCTGCTATTCCAAGTAATAGCTGGAAATTAATGTAATCCCCGGTTTCAGGTATATAATAGTTTGTAAGATGTATCAGATTTACTGCCAGCCAGCCCTTGGAAATATCAAGGATGAGGATTAATAAACCGGGTTTCCACCCAAGAATTCTCATAGCATTTGTTGAACCCGCATTTCTACTGCCATGTTCTCTGATATCTATGTTATAGAAATACCTGCCAATCCAGACAGAAGTAGGTATTGAGCCTAACAAATAAGCTGATATCAGAATGGCAATATTAAACAATATTGACATCAAGGAATAAATTTGTTAATTGGCGCGTAAAGATATTAATATTTATCCAGCATGCAAGTGCAGAGCTTATATTTTTATTAACCTCATAAATCCCGATTGATAAATACGTAAAAATAATCTGCCTGTGAGTTATCACAATATTTCAAACGGACTTACAGTATCCTTATTGTACTTTTCTTTATATGCAAGAAGCCTTTTCTTTTGATCTTTTAAAATATTGGTAAAGGCCTGCGGGATATCATCTTCAGCGGCATAAATTTTCTCCATTCTTTCTATCTTCTCAAGGAATTTTTGTACCCTTAATGAGAATTGTTTTTCATACAGTTCTTTTGTATAATCTCTATTGAATATTTTCTTAAATAAGGGCTGTATATCTTCGTATTTTGGTATGTATCCTATGGCTGTCTCTATTGCATCGTATTCTCCATGCACTCTGCCTTCCATCCATATGAGCCATACTTTTTTGTCTACTTTCTCACTTAAAAATTCATCATTTTCTTTAATAAAATAGTTTGTTGCAAATACTAAAGGCAGATTTTTTAGTTTATTACCAAAATTTATATGGTTTTTAATATACTTACCTAATTGTACTACAAGAAAGTCCAGATTAGCCATGGGACTAAACTTTCTGACACCTACCTGTCCGATAGTAGCAGCAGTGGTCTCCGACTCAATTGTTGCACCAATATATACCCCGTGTTCCCAATTTAAACTCTGAAATACAGGTACGGATGTATCAGAATCCCGGCCTCCATAAATTACACCACTTATCGGAACACCATCCGGATTATGAAGGTTTGGGTCAGCATTTGATAATTCATTTATTCTTACCGTATATCTTGCATTCTTATGAGCATGTTCAACAACTTTACCTTCCTTATCTTTATCTCCAAGTTTCCAGTTTTCACTGAAATGATTCATGCCTTCATCCGGAAGTTCCTGCCCCATATTCAACCAATATGGTTTACCATTATTAATTAAAATATTGGAAAAAATTAATTCTCTTGGTGTAGTAAGCACTTCATAAATAAACGGGTCATCTTTTGGATTAACATCAGTAATGATTCCAAATATTCCCTGCTCAATATTTACGGAATGACATGTTCCGTCATCCCATTCCCTTATGTATGCAATATCATCCCCAACAATTGTCTGTCCGGGAACCATAGCAGTTGAAGTTTTACCACAGGCACTTGGAAATGCACCGGTAAAATATGATATTCTGTTTTTACCTTCCGGTTTAATACCCATGATAAACATATGCTCCGTTAACCAGTCTTCATTATTTGCCTTGTAAATAGCAAGACGTAAAGCTAATTTTTTCAAACCAAGACTATTACCCGCATACTGATTATTTACTGTCAGGACTCTATTTTCCTTTAAGTCCATGTAAATTCTTCTTTTGTCAATATTTTTTGTGTTAGCCCTTTCATCCAATTCACCTGCTGAATGAACCAGATAAAAGAAATCTTCAGAACCATTTAGCTTTTTAAACTCTTCATAACCTGATCTGTATAGAATATCCTCGCTATGCCCCACATATGAAGAATCTGTTATCTGAAGAGCACAAATTGAGAACCTTGAACCTAAAGGCCCAAGACAAAAAAATCTTACTAAAGCCTCTTTCCCCGCCATAGCTCCATCCATTATTTCCATAACCTCCTTAACTCCCTCTTCCCTGGGTTTTGTATTAATTACCTTGCTCATCTTAATACCCGAAGTAACTAAGACACTTGTATTATTCTTATCTCTTGCCTGGTCATAATAGCTGTCATAATGAATCGTATGACCTTCCATAGCCAGCTTTCTTTCTTCACCTGTTCTTAATGCTAATTCTCTCACATAATCAATGTCTTCCTGAGAATCAGTGATAACTGTAACTTTAGCAGGTTTTAATAAATCGGTAAATTCTTCAACAATTTTTAAAATCTTAGGATTATTCAGATACTCTAATTTTTTTAGATCTTCCTGACTTAAAATGCTTTGATTAATTTTCATTTTTTTCTTCTTTTTTATAAAATACTAACATTATTTTTTTCACTTTTCGGCCATGAGATATTATCTAAAATGCTTTTGTGTTTGTCGATATTTTCCAACGCTCTCTTCTGCCATTCAAAGATATTCATAAAATATCGGTTTATTAACAGGATTATTAAATTATCATAATCTATTATTCTGCAAATAAAGAAAAATTATTTTAAAAATATGTTTTTTAACATATTTATTCTTTTTTAAAGATAGCAATATCTTGAATTGAATTATCCAATAAAATAAAATATTTTAATCTTTTGCATAAATAAAAATGGAATTAAAATATATATTAGATCAATATAACATTAATCCTCTTTCTTAAACATGGCAAAACTTAGCATAATTGATCTAATAGTAATAGCAGTTTTTTTCATAATTATTAACGCAGGGCAGGAAAAGACACCCGTCAATTCTTTTTATCAGGAAGAAACTTACCATGGTATCTGGCGGGGACAGCTATGGTTGCGACTACTTTTGCCGCAGATACACCATTGGCTGTAACTGAGCTTGTAGCAAAGAATGGTATAGCAGGGAACTGGCTTTGGTGGAACCTTGCAATTGGGGGCTTACTGACAGTATTTTTCTTTGCCAGGCTCTGGAGAAGATCCGGAATAATGACTGACCTTGAATTTATTGAAATGAGGTATTCAGGATCAGAAGCTACTATTCTGAGAGGCTTCAGGGCAATTTATCTTGGTTTGTTCTTAAATGCAATAGTTCTTGGATGGGTTCATAAGGCCATGGAAAAAATATTTCATATTACATTACCGGCATTTGATCCTTTCATGCTGGTTTCAATACTGGCTATTATTATAGCAATATATGCATTGGCATCAGGACTGCTTGGTACGGCAAGAACTGATAGTTTTCAATTTGTATTTGCTATGACTGGTTGTATTATACTTGCTGTAATAGTAATAAGATTACCACAGATATCGGGTCTTAAAAATCTGTCAGCACAGTTGTCCCCTGAAATATTAAATTTTTTTCCGAAAATAGGCAGAATAAGCGCTAAGGAACTTACCGGAGGAGCTCTTGCATTAACAACCGGTGCCTTCCTGGCTTATGTTGGTATACAATGGTGGTCAAGCTGGTACCCGGGAGCTGATCCGGGCGGGGGAGGGTATGTCGCCCAGCGTATGCTATCGGCAAAAGATGAAAAACACAGCCTACTCGCTACATTCTGGTTTAATATTGCACATTATACCATCAGGCCATGGCCATGGATAATCGTCGCCCTGGCAGCAATGGTAATTTTGCCGAGAGCCAGGGATAAATCGGTCCTGGAAAAAGAAAATCCTGAAATGTTCAGGCAGGTTGAAGAAGTGTATGAAAACGGCGGAATAAATAAAGACAATGAACATCTTCAGGCCAATAAAGTATTTATGGACTTTTATGAGAAATATGAAAATACTGTCGATCCCGGGGTGATGTATCCGAAGTTGATGGCAAGGTACCTGCCTCCCGGTTTGCTTGGATTATTAATTGCCGTTTTTATGGCTGCATATATGTCAACAATTGCTGCTCAGCTGAACTGGGGAACTTCCTATCTGATAAATGATTTTTATAAAAGATTTATAAACAAATCGGGAAGTGAAAATCATTATGTCATTATTTCCCGGATATGTATAATATTACTTATATTATTTTCATTATTTGTTTCACGGTATTTTCTGACTACCATCTCAGGTGCCTGGATATTTATTTTAAATGTAAGTGCAGGTCTTGGTGCAGTATTGATTCTCAGGTGGTACTGGTGGAGAATAAATGCATGGTCAGAAATATCTGCTATGATAGCCCCATTATTCCTTTACCCGTTATCAGCTAACGGCATTAATACCAACCTCGAAGTATTTTCTCATACTATATCTGTTAATATAAAAGGACTGGGACTGGAGCCTCCGCTGACATTATTTC
>CAZFHF010000158.1:0-7352 GCA_964518655.1 uncultured Bacteroidales bacterium
CCGGAAATATATGGGCAATTAATCCCAAAGATGACAGGCCTGATGCTTTATTTGATTTTAAAGATTTTTACGATGATATAGCTATTGGCACCGGCTTCGGTACCCGTTTTGACTTTTCATTTTTTATAATACGCCTGGATTTTGGTATTAAACTAAGAGATCCAGCATTCTCAGAAAAAAAATGGTTGCTTAACAATGAGCTTTTAAATTCAAGTGAATATAAGCAGAGAATAGAAAAATACAAATACAAAGTATATAAATTTCAGTTTGGAATAGGCTATCCTTTTTAATTCTGACATTTATAAATATTTTAAACCTGCTTTATTTAAGAATTTTGCATATTTTCTTAAATTTGCGGACTATTAATGCAGAAAATTTTTTGTTAAACAATAAAAAAAATAAAAATGAAAGTTTTGGATAAAATCAATCCGGGAGTTGTAACTGGGAGTGATGTTTTTGATTTATTAAAAGTAGCTAAGGATAATGAATTTGCAATACCGGCAGTTAATGTCGTAAGTACAGATTCAGTTAATGCTGTTTTGGAATCTGCAAAAGAAGTGAACTCTCCGGTTATTGTACAATTTTCAAATGGAGGTGCTGTCTTTTATGCCGGGAAAGGACTGTCAAATGAAAATCAGCAGGCAGGCATTATCGGTGCTGTTTCAGGAGCAAAGCATGTTCATCATATAGCAGAATTATATGGAGTACCCGTGATGCTGCATACTGATCATGCAGCTAAAAAGCTGCTGCCCTGGATTGATGGATTACTGGACCATGGTGAGAAACATTATAAACGTTATGGCAAGCCTCTTTTCAGCTCACATATGCTTGATCTCTCGGTAGAACCGCTAAAGGAAAATATTGAAATCTGTAAAAAGTATCTGGAAAGGATGAGTAAAATAGGCATGACACTTGAAATAGAACTTGGTGTTACAGGAGGTGAAGAAGATGGTATTGACCATTCTGACATTGATAATGCAAGACTATATACCCAGCCTGAAGATGTGGCTTATGCTTATGAAGAACTAAAAAAAATAAGCCCCCGGTTTACTATTGCCGCATCTTTTGGAAATGTCCATGGCGTCTATAAACCCGGAAATGTAAAACTCACACCTATAATACTTCAAAACTCGCAAAAGTATATACAGTCGAAATACAATACTGAAGAAAAGCCTGTATTTTTTGTTTTCCATGGAGGATCAGGTTCGAGCCGTAAAGAAATAAGAGAAGCAATTAGCTATGGAGTAGTAAAAATGAATATCGACACTGATACACAATGGGCATTCTGGGACGGGGTAAGGAAATATGAAGCAGCAAACCATGATTATCTGCAAAGCCAGATAGGAAATCCTGAAGGAGAAGATAAACCTAATAAAAAGAAATATGATCCCCGGGTATGGCTGAGAGAAGGTGAAAAAGCAATGATAGAAAGACTAAAAATTGCTTTTGAAGATTTAAACTGCATAGACAGGAATTAACGCATCTCACGGACGAAAAAACCCTCTTAAGTATCCACTCAAGAGGGTTTTTTTATTAATACTTTATACAGTTGATTTTTTTCTATATATTGGCTGATAAAACAGAAAGATTTAAAAATAACAAAAATGGCATCATCTGATCTTTCAAACAGGGGTATATTTGGAAGCAAATTTGGTATAATTGCTGCTGCTGCAGGATCAGCTATAGGCCTGGGAAATATATGGAGATTTCCATATGTTGCAGGAAAAAATGGCGGAGGAGCCTTTCTGCTGGTCTACCTTGTATTTGTCTTTGGCATAGGCGTACCTGTCATGCTTTCAGAATTTGTGATAGGCAGAAGTACAAGAAGAAATCCCATTGATGCATTCAAAAAACTAAAACCCGACAGCCACTGGTACATTATAGGCATAATGGGAATTATTGCAGCTTTTATGATCCTGGCATTTTACGGTACTGTTGCCGGATGGACACTGGAGTACCTGTACCAGTCAGTAATAAATGGCTTTAAAGGAAAGTCAGCAGGTGAAATAGACCAGATGTTTGTATGCTTTAATTCCGGAACATTAAGACCTGTATTGTGGCAGATTATATTTATGATATTAACGGCAGCAATAGTAATAGGTGGAGTAGAAAGAGGAATAGAAAAATATACAAAGATCCTGATGCCATTACTACTTGTTATAATTATTCTTCTTGATATCAGGGCATTGTTATTGCCGGGAGCCAAGGCAGGTATAGCTTTTCTCTTTAAGCCGGACTTCTCCAAGATCACTCCCAATGTAATTCTCGAAGCACTGGGCCAGGCTTTCTTTTCACTTAGTATTGGTATGGGCACCTTAATTACTTACGGTTCATACATAAATAAGAGGGATAACCTCGCTAATTCAGCAGTAATTGTATCTATTGCCGATACCGCTATCGCTGTTCTTGCCGGTGTTGCAATATTTCCAATAATATTCTCTTTCGGTCTGGAACCAGGGGGAGGCGTTGGCCTTGTCTTTAAAACTCTGCCGAACATATTTCAGCAAATGGCTGGTGGTTATATATTTGCCCTTTTATTTTTTATACTTTTAACCGTGGCAGCTTTAACTTCTTCCATTTCTGTTCTCGAAGTAGTAGTTGCGTTCTTTGTCGAAAGGCTGAAAATGAAACGTATCAGTGCTACATTATTTGCAACAATATCAATTTCTTACCTTGGAACTCTTTGTGCAATGTCAGAAGGTGGATTTTCTGATTTTAGGTTATTTAACAGGAATTTTTTCGATTTACTTGATTCAACAGCCTCAAAAATTCTATTGCCCCTGGGAGGATGTTTCATTGCACTTTTTGTTGGATGGTTTTATGGCAAAGGTAAAACATGGAGAGAAATATCTAACCACGGTAAACTTAAGGTTGCATATCTTAACATTTTTATGTTCCTTATAAAATATATAGCTCCGATAGCAATAACCCTTGTCTTTTTAAATGGACTTGGAATTTTAAGGTTCTGATATGTTTGTTTGTGATGATGAGTTTTTACTTAATAACTGTAAAACACTACCGTTCTTAGTATAGATGTCAGCCAAACCTTCCATAATAAAAAAAATAGTATGCGCCAATCTTCTGCTTCTTCTGGTAACATCAATAACAGCAGCCCAAACAGACGCTTCTGTTGTAGATAAGATCAATAATTCATTTGAATATGCGGTAAAATTTCTGGATGATATACTGTTCTGGGATCCCGTAGCTTTCTTAGGCATAAATGCCGGGGCAGACATTCCTTTTATCGTTATCTGGTTAATTGTCGGAGGAATCTTCTTTAGCCTGAAGATGAAATTCATAAATGTAAGAGGATTAAAACATGCGATTGATCTTACAAGAGGTAAATATAATGATCCGCAGAGTAAAGGGGAAGTGTCTCATTTCCAGGCATTGGCAACAGCATTATCAGCAACTGTAGGTTTAGGGAATATTGCGGGGGTTGCAATTGCAATATCACTTGGCGGAGGTAATATGTTGCAGTCCAATCAGGCTTTTTCACAACTAATCTATATTGTGCCGTCACTGGAGGACTTCGGATTCTGGATTGGTGTTATCCTTGCAATATTAGTCGGACTTGTAATAATAGGAGGTATTAAAAGTATTGCACGCGTCACAGAAAAAATAGTACCTTTTATGGCAGTGCTTTATACCCTTACGGCTCTTATAATCATAATTCTAAATATCTCGGAAATTGGTAATGTTATTAAATTGATTTTTGTTGGAGTTTTTAAGGCAGAGGCAATTAAGGGAGGTGTTATCGGGGTGCTTATTATGGGCTTCAGACGAGGTGCATTTTCAAATGAAGCAGGTATAGGATCCGCTTCCATTGCACATTCAGCAGCCAGAACAGATGAGCCGGTGAGTGAAGGATTAGTTGCCTTGCTGGAACCATTTATTGATACCGTGGTTATTTGCACTATGACTGCATTAGTTATCATATTTACGGGATTTCATGAAAATCCACAGGGACTGGAAGGAGCTCCCCTGACAGCTGCAGCATTTGGCAGTGTTTTTAACTGGTTCCCATATATCCTGCTGGTTTCTATTTTCCTGTTTGCATTTTCAACAATGATCTCATGGTCATATTACGGATTGAAAGGTTTTAACTATTTATTCGGAGATAGCCTATACAAAATATTTAAAACAAAACTGGTGTCTAATATATTTTATCAGTTATTATTCCTGTTTTGTATTGTAGTCGGGACATCTTCAATGTTGGACAATGTACTGGACTTCTCTGATATGATGATCCTGGCGCCAGCATTTCCGAATATTATAGGATTATATATTCTTGCTCCGGAAGTAAAAAAAGAATTGAATATATATTTAAATAAAATTAAATCAGGTGTAATAAGGAGATTTAAATAAACTCAGGCATCCTTACTATTTACTGTTATGTCAAAGGACTACTTTAAGGATTATTTCTCATATTCCCGAAGAGAAAGAAACAGTATAATAATATTGTTAATTATTATAATTTTTTTAATAACAATCAATTTTATGATTCCCTTATTTATAATACATCAGGAATTTGATATTACAGAATTTGAAGAAGAACTCAGAGACTTTGAAAAATCATTAAGTCCTTCCGAAAAAAAAGAATTTGACCATTCAGAACCTATAGGAGACAGTTATAAGGTTATGAATAAAAAGGTATTCAAATTCAATCCAAATAAAGCAAATGAAAAAGAATTGCAGAGCCTGGGATTTAGTGAAAGAGTAGTACAAAACATAATTAAATACAGGTTGAAAGGAGGAGTTTTTTATAAAAAAACTGACTTGTTAAAAATATATGGAATTGACACATTATTGTATTATACACTTGCTCCCTTTATTTATCTGAATGAAATAAGCAATGATAAAAAACAAATAAGAAATGACAATAAATATATTCCGGTTATAGAACATTCTGGCCTTTTGGATATTAACAGTGCTGAAGCAGATTTATTAAGAAAAGTTCCGGGAATTGACAGCTCATTATCTGAAACGATTATCAAATATAGAAATCTGTTGGGCGGATATTATCATAAAATGCAATTTGAAGAAATATATGGTATTAAAAAGGAGCAAATCAATATACTCCATAAAAAAGTATTTATTGATACTACATTAATAACAAAAATTAATTTAAATATGACAGACTTAATTACACTTGGGAAACATCCCTATTTAAACATATATCAATCAAAAGCAATAATAAAATATAAAAATTTTAAAGGTGAAATAACAAACTTATGTGATCTGGTGAATAATAATATTCTTACCAGGGACATATTTCTCAAAATCCGTCCTTATTTATCGGCAGACTAAAAAATAATTAAAATTACTAATGAACATTATGTTTTTTTTAACTAAATTTATTAGAGTAATTAATTTAATATAATGTAATTTAACCATTATCTATTTGAATATCTTGGCATTAAAACCCTGTCATCAGATATATTTATTTCCGGATATAAAATTTGGTAGAAATTTTTTAATGTAATAACTTTGCGGCTCATTTAAAAATACCATCTATGATCGTAGTACCTATTAAAGAAGGTGAAAATATTGAAAGAGCACTAAAAAAGTACAAGAGAAAATTTGAAAAAACCGGTATTGTCAAAGAGCTCCGTGCAAGGCAAGCATTTAAAAAGCCGTCAGAAAGAAAACGCGATGAAGTTAAACGTGCGATTTATGTCCAAAAAATGCAGCAGGAGGATATTTAGAATTGCATTATAAGACGGGTTAATCCAGGAGATTTTATATGGTAATGGCTGGAATATATCTCAATATATTCCTACGAGTATGAAGCATAAAGAATCATTTATCAAATATTTACAGAACGAAAAGAGGTATTCTCCTCATACTATCAGGTCATATATGGATGATATTAATCAGTTTATATCATTCTGCGGATTAAATGAGGATAGTTTTGAACCAGATAAAATAAGCCACAAAAAAATAAGGGATTGGATTGTTAACCTGGTTAATAAAGAGGTATCTGTTCGCTCAGTAAAGAGGAAGATTTCAACTTTAAAATCATTTTACAAATATCTTTTAAGGGACGGCATTGTGAGTTATAATCCTGTAGAAAAGGTTTTAACCCCAAAAGCAAAAAAGAAGCTTCCTTCATTTATAAACAAAAAACATATGGATATTCTGCTTGATGATATAGATTTTGGAAATGATTACAAAGGAAAAAGAAACAAGTTAATAATTGAAGTCTTTTATAATACGGGCATACGTTTAAGCGAACTAATTAATTTAAAAACTGTTAACATAAATATTAACGACAGCAATTTAAAAGTCCTGGGAAAAAGAAATAAAGAAAGGCTCATTCCTTTTACACGGGAATTTCAAAATTCGGTTCAGGATTATCTGGTCATCAGGAATGAAAAGTTTCCTGCGGGAAATGAAGATTACCTGTTTCTGACAGATAAGGGGAATAAGATGTATCCAAAGCTGGTTTACAGAGTAGTAAACAGATATCTTAATTTGATAACAACTATTGAAAAGAAGAGCCCTCATGTTCTCAGGCATACATTTGCAACACATATGTTAAATGCCGGGGCTGATCTTAATGCCATTAAGGAATTACTTGGACACAGTAATCTGGCAGCGACAGAGATTTATACACACAATACTTTTGAGAAATTAAAATCGATTTACAAACAAGCTCATCCACGGGCGTAATACAAGGAGGAATGTAAAATGAACATTAAAATCAATTCAGTTAAATTTGTCGCAAACAAAAAACTTGAAGATTTTGTTAATGGAAAAGTAAAGAAATTAATGCAGTTTTACGATGATATAATTTTTGCTGATGTGTATTTAAAACTTGAGAATACTCAGGATCTTAATAATAAAGTAACAGAAATAAGGCTGGAAATACCTGGTAATGACTTATTTGTAAAAAAACAAAGCAATACATTTGAAAAATCAACTGACAATGCTGTTAATGCTCTTAAACGTCAGATAACAAAACATAAGGAGAAACTCAGGGGTCAATGATTTTACTCTCCAAAAAATAAATAAATATTTTGTGTTATAAGTAAAATATTTATACATTTGCGAACCAATTTTGGAGGGTTATAAATTCCGCTGATTACAAGTATTTTAAAGTTTCAATTCAGTTTACAAATTAAGCTGAAAAATATTTTGGGAATAGAGGAATATTGTGTCTTTCAATAAATTATAGATTATTATAAATAATAAACGCTCTTTGAATTTTTGCCGATGTAGCTCAGCTGGTCAGAGCAGCTGATTTGTAATCAGCAGGCCGTGGGTTCGAATCCCTCCATCGGCTCAATGCTATGGGGAGATACCAAAGCGGTCAACTGGGGCAGACTGTAAATCTGCTGGCTGATGCC
>CAZFHF010000159.1:0-7345 GCA_964518655.1 uncultured Bacteroidales bacterium
CACTCCTTTGAAAAGGGGCCTTCTGTCACCCATCCTGTCTTAATTGCAGTTTTAAGGTTCTCAATCTCATGATCGTTAAAATAAGGTTCTAACTGGAATATTCTGTAGCTCATTTTACTAATGTTTAATTTATTTTGTTATCAGCAATATGATAGACGAACCAAAAGGCAGCCTCATCCCCGCTTTGATAATTAACCATCTTTCAAACTGCATTATTCCCGCCAACAGTGAATTTATAATTTTAGGTACAGGTTTTAACACTGTAGATCCTGATCTCTGCCCGGAGAATTTTGATAATAATGTGAATATAACAAATACGGGAAATAAAACAGTATTAAAAAAACTCATAAATGCAATCCTGAAATCCTTTGACTCAATTAACTTTTTAATCTGTTGCTTACTATATCTTCTCTGGTGGTGATATGCCACATCATTTTTGCTCCACAGCCACTGGTAAACCGGAACGATAATTATTGCCGAACCCCGGGGAGTTAACACACGGTGTACTTCTGAAATTGCTTTATGATCATCCCTGACATGCTCAACAATATCAAGAAGAAATGCAATATCGAAGGTCTTATCATTATATGGAATATCCAGCAGGTTTCCATATTTAACCTTATCCCCATATCCCCGTTCCCTGCAAAATTCTATTGCATTACTATCAATATCAATAGCTTTAACGTCAATCCGTTTATCTGAAAGAAAATCCAAAAAAGCTCCTTCACTGCATCCTATGTCAAGAGCCTTTTTACTGGTAAAGGCAGGTATGTATTTTTCTGCTAAAGCCCCAACAAGCTTATTCCTGGCATTACCAAACCACCATCCGTTTTTTTGCAGCTCATGTATCTTTTTAAAAACAGCTTTCTCCATTCTATACCGAGATAATAAACTTTTTAAATGCAATCCAGCTCATTCTTATTAACAAAAAGCCATGTTTGGCAAAGCTAAAGAAGGAACCTCCGTAAGCTTTGGATTCTCCATATCCTCTTGGTTTATAATGAACAGGAATATCAGCCACTTTTAAGTTGTTTTTTATAGCTCCGAATATTAACTCAAAGTCGCCAAAAGGATCAAAATCCCCAAAATAATCTATTTGATTTCTTATTTTCAAATAGTTCTTTTTTGAGATAGCCTTAAATCCGCAAAGAGTATCCGTAAACCTTTGTTTGAGCAATATCGTAAACAGTATTCCAAAGAACCTGTTACCCAGGAAGTTCAGCAGAGGCATGGCGCTTCTTTCCATTTTATATATAAAGCGGCTGCCATTTATATATTCTCCCTTTCCGGTAATAAATGTTTCCCAGAATTGATATGCTTCTTCAGGAGGTGTTGTTAAATCCGCTTCAAGCCATATCACCAGATCGCCTTTTGCCTCATCATATCCATAGCGAAATGCGTCGCCCTGGCCTATCCCTTTTTGTTTTAATAACCTTATATCTTTTTCAGGATATTTTTTTATCATTTCCATTATCTTCTCAACAGTATTGTCTTTTGAGTGGCCTTCAACAAATATTATCTCGGTATTTTTACCCATTTCAGGTATCCTTGTTACCAGCCCCTCAATATTACCTTCTTCATCACGGCAGGTAATAACTACTGATGAAGATAAATTCTCACTATTATCAGGTGTCATATCAGGCCTGGCAATAACAATCTGGTTAAATGATAACCTCCTTATTACGGGCAACTTGCCGATAAGCCTGTTCAGAATATAAGATAATACAGGTATATTCTTAGGGAACAGAAGCATAAACTTGCGTCTTATTACTTGATAGCCTGATATATAAAGAAAATTTGCCATATCATCAACAGACAGCCAGTTTTTTATTATCTCAGGCATCTTCAGACCTGTTTTCTGACCAAACCGAATTACAGGATTCCATAAAGGATTATAAAAATCCACAATAATACGGGTATCAGAATAAGCATTCAAAAGTACCTTTCTAAGCAGTAACTGTATATTTTCAACTGTTCCAAGTGTGCCTGATATAATTATATAATCAAATCTCCTATCCATGGACAGCTCCTCAATATCCTCACAAATAAATTCTATTGACGGATAATTCTCCTTTGCAATTTTTATCATTTCATCACTAATATCAACGCCAACACCGAATGAAGGAGATAGATTTCCAATAAGATTACCTGTGCCGCATCCAAGTTCAAGAATAGTAGATTTTTCAGGTATTATTGTTTTATAGTATTTCAATAAATTTCTGTGATAGTACTTATTACGGCTTAACCACTTTTTTCTTTTAGAGGCAATTGCATTATAAAAGTCCCTGATATTATCTTTTGTCAAATCCCTTTTTATATTTGCTTTCTTACTCATCTTTATTTGTTACAGATAAAATACTTATTTGCTCCGGCCAGATTAAATAAATTTTATAATATCATTCTGAAAAAACTGATAAATATAGTAATATTGAATTTAACAAAACGTGCTTGTTAACATTATATAGAATTATCGAGGATTATAAAACTGATTTAAATAAACAAATAGTGCGGAAAATTAAAATTATATATTTGTATAAAAATTTAATTTCCCGGAATAATTATTGTCTATCATTAATAATTAAGGTATAAAGGTAAAAATTTTATAAAATGAGCAAACAGAAATCAAAAAGCGCAAAGAAAAAAAATCTGTCAGATGCCTCCGGCTCAAACATTGAAAATGCGGGGAATAATACAATAGTTGGTAAGCTTGATGCTTTTTTTGGCAGGAATCTTCATATTGTTTTTTTTATATCTCTTATTCTAACAATAATTTTAGGCATTTATTTATTTGATGTTAAGATTGATGAAGGAGGAGATGATTCCGATTATATACTAAGTGCAAAAAAGTTTCTTGAAGGAAGGAGTTTTCCTACTTGGCACGGGGCTTTCTATCCCATTTTTCTGAGCCTGCCAATGTTGATCTTTGGAGTAAATGTTGTCGTGTTTAAGGTCCTCTCGTTACTTTGCATTATTGCTCACCAGGTATTTTTTTTTTGACGTTCAGAAAAAGGATTTCTTCAACAATTCTCAGTGTAATATTGGTTATTGTAGCTGTTAATGCAAATATTCTGTACTTTGGCAGTCAGACTTACAGTGAAGCACTATATATACTTATTCAGGCAATTGTTATATATATATTTTTCGGGCTTATTGACAGAGTCAAAGTTAATCACTGGAATTACCTGGATTTATACCCGCGATGGCTGGCATTAGGTATATTTATGTTTCTAATGGCCATCACACGTAATATTGGAGTTATAATAGTACCGGCCATAATTTTCTATCTTCTTCTTGACAGAAAATTTTATGCTGTATTATATACAATAGCATCATACAGTGTATTCAGTATTCCTTTTAACATATACCAGAGAATAGTCTGGAATATTGATAAATCAAACATGTCACAGCAATTAGACGGTATTCTGCTTAAAAACAGGTATAATCTGGCTGCGGGGAGTGAAGATTTTGCTGGTATGGTAACACGTTTTATTGAAAATTCAAAAATATACCTGTCAAAGCATTTCATGATCACCATTGGACTTAAAGATGCTGCTTCAACAACAACAAGTTTATTCCCTGTGCTGGTTATGGTTCTGATATTTCTTATCTCATTATATTTTGCATTTAAGTATAATAAAATAATGCTGTTAACAGGGATTTACCTGGGTGCCGTAATTGCCGGTACATTTATAGCTCTTCAGCAATCATGGGGCCAGTTAAGGATGATAGTGATCTATGTGCCGTTGATGCTTCTGTTTTTCTCATGGGGTATTTATCAGTTATCATTGGTTAAAGGGCTAAGGTTCATGCAATTAATCCTGTTGCTGCTGTTAATAGTGATATTGTTTAAAACTCTGGGATATACTGCTGAAAAGATAAAGCAGAATAAAAAAGTACTGGCAAAAAATCTGGCCGGTAACCTTTATTACGGTTTTACACCTGACTGGATAAATTTTCTTAAGATGAGTGAATGGGTAGGCAAGAATATTCCTGACAGCATCAAAGTTGCATCACGTAAACCATCGATGTCGTTTATCTATAGCAAGGGGAAAGAGTTCTATCCCATATACAGGTTTCCGATGGATAATGCAGATTCCTTAATCAGCAGATTACAACTAAATCATGATAACCTTTGTTTAATATCAAACAGCGAGTTCAGGAAAGGAAAAATGCCGGTTCCATTGCAGATTAATTACCGGAGAACAAGCCTGGCATTTATCGGGCAGGCAAATGAATCATACGGCGTATTTGAAGTTAAGAACAGTTATAAAGAAGCATTTTACAATACCCTGAACCATTATAATATCAGTTATTTTAATGATATAGATTCATTTTTTATAAAAATTCGTGCTAATAAAACTCCTTATTTTGGTGTATCTCCGGATACACTTATCAATAAACTGAAAGAAAACAATGTTGGTTATGTTATCATGGCAAGCTTAAGGGTAAATCCAAAAATGAAAACAAACAGGACAATTAATACTATCAAGAGATATTTGTACTATATCGAGCTTAAATATCCGGGCACTTTTTCATTGGTCCACCAGGTTGGCAAGCAGAATGATGAACCAGCATACCTTTATAAGATTAATTACTATTAATATGGTATAAAATAGCCTATTCTATTTAATTCTAATCTTCAGGCGTTAAGCTTTTGTTACTTTCATAGTTTATATTAATATATCAGGAAATTAAAATTTAACTGCTATTTTTGTTATATATAACAAATGCAACAGTAACCCGACAAATAACTTGTATGACAAACTATAAAGCTGCCTTTAAAGACGTTAAGGCCTTTGTTTTTGATGTTGATGGTGTTTTTACCAATGGCTCAATTTTTTTGGATCCCGGGGGTGAATTTATACGTATGATGAACATTAAAGACGGTTATGCAATACAGTATTGCGTTAAACAAGGTTATCCTGTTGCTGTAATAACCGGAGGAAATTCAAATACCGTGAAAAAAAGGTTTTCAAATCTTGGTGTAGCTGATATATATCTGGAATCTTCGAATAAATTAAATGATTATGAAGATTTCAGGATTAAGCATAATCTTGATCATAAAAATATACTTTTTATGGGTGATGATATCCCTGATTATAATATTATGAAAAAAGCAGGTGTTCCCACTTGTCCTGAAGACGCTGTTGAAGAAATAAAACAAATTTCAAAATATATATCTGCAAAAAGAGGCGGTGAAGGATGTGTGAGAGATGTCATTGAGCAGGTTCTCAAATTACATGGAAAGTGGATGATTGATGGGGCGTTTTCCTGGTAAAATTTAAAATTTTATATATTAATATTGTTCACTATTTATAATAATTGTAGCTTCTTATTGTACTATGTCCTGTAAAACCAACTGACGAAGTGGCCAGATTAAAAGTCCATCATATAATAGCATTTTTCAGATTAATTCGTATTCATAATCTAATAATTGTTGCTGCGACACAATATCTGGTAAGATGGTGCATTTTTGATCCGATTCTGCAGTACGGAGGCTTAAAATTGCAACTGACTGAATTTCACTTCTTCCTGCTGGTTTTATCTACGGTATTAATTACATCAGCCGGTTATGTTATAAACGATTATTTTGACAGAAAATCTGATCTTATTAACAGACCTGAATCAGTTGTTGTTGGTAAAGAAATAAACAGAAGATATGCTATGGCATTTCATATAATATTCAACATTATAGGTATATTATGCGGATTTTATGTATCAATAAAGGCGAACGTACCATTATTGGGATTAATATTTATAGCAGTAAGCGGATTGCTTTGGTTTTATTCCACCACTTACAAAAAACAACTGCTTATCGGTAATCTCATTGTCGCATTTCTTGTTGCGCTGGTACTATTAATAATTTTACTGTTTGAATTCATGATACTAAAGAATTTATATGACAGTGTACTGGAAACTTTCAGGTCAAGCCTGAAATATTTATCAGCATGGGTATCAGGTTATGCCGGATTTGCTTTTCTCCTTACATTGGCACGAGAAATAATTAAAGATACTGAAGATTTCAAGGGTGATTTTATTGACAGCAGTCAGACATTACCAATAGTGGTCGGTATAAGATATACAAAGGCAATAATAAGTTTCCTTCTTTTAACTGTAATGGTCGGATTATTTTATGTTTATTTTATTTACTTAACCAATAAGTTTACATTATTTTATATCTGCATAACTCTTGTCATACCGCTGGCTTATATTATTTACAGGATTATATCAGCTACAGAAAGGAAAGATTATGGCATTGCAAGTATGATGGCCAAAATCATAATGATTAGCGGTCTTTTATATGCCTTACTTATAAATTGTATCATCCCCCGCTATTTTTAGTATGGCATATGGATCTTATAGAAAGACTGACCCCATATAAAATACTGCTGGTTTCGAAATCACCTCGAAGACAATACCTGCTTAAAGAGATGGGATTAAAATTTGAGATCGCATCAAAATCAGATATTAAAGAAGAATATCCTGCAGATTTAACCTGCGATGAGATACCTGTATATCTTGCCAGGCTTAAAGCACGATCATTTATCGATACCGTTAATTCAAAAACAATAATTATTGCCGCCGATACTATTGTATGTTTTAATAACCAGGTATTGGGCAAGCCTGCTGATTATGATGATGCCACAAGGATATTGAGGTTACTGTCAGGTGATAAGCATGTGGTATTAACAGGCATCTGCTTAAAGACAAAAAATAAAGAGAAAACATTTTGTTCAAAATCTGAAGTATATTTTAAAAATCTTTCTGATTCTGAAATTAAATATTATATTGAAAAATATAAACCCTTTGACAAAGCCGGATCATATGGCATCCAGGAATGGATTGGATATATAGGTATTGAAAGAATTGAAGGTTCTTACTTTAACGTTATGGGGTTACCCACTCAACAGTTATATATTGAGTTATCAGAATTTATTGAGAATGAAATTTAATATGACATTATGATTAAAAGAATTTGTCTTGCAGGTGTTTTAATAATAATCAGTTCCAGTATTTATTTAAGATCTGAGGAAGGCATGTGGCTTCCTTTATTAATTGGTAAGTTAAATCTGGATACTATGCAGTCAAAAGGTTTGAAATTATCAGCGGAAGACATATTCAGTATAAATAACACCAGCCTTAAAGATGCCGTGGTACTATTTGGAAGGGGATGCACAGGCGGAATGATCTCAGATAACGGACTATTGCTGACTAACTATCATTGTGCTCTTCAATATATCCAGTCGCACAGTACAACAAGCAATGATTATCTGACAAATGGTTACTGGGCATACTCAAAAGATGAGGAATTTGAACTTGGAGAAGGAACACCATTCGAAGAAGG
>CAZFHF010000160.1:0-1087 GCA_964518655.1 uncultured Bacteroidales bacterium
GAACCCGCGTACCGCTTTTGGCGGTAACACGCTCTCCAGGCGTGCGCCTTAGACCGCTCGGCCATCTCTCCCCAACATGCCTGAAATTTTTTTAACTGCGAAAATTACTAAAAAAAATTTAAATCCAAATTTTATATACCAAAAATATCCTTTGCGTTTTGTGTTGTTATTTCAGCTACTTTAACAGGATTTAATTTAAATATCCCGGCAATCTTTTCAGCAATATAAACCAGGTAACTGCTTTCATTCCGCCGGCCTCTCCTGGGAACAGGCGCTAAAAAGGGGGAGTCGGTCTCCAGTACAATATGTTCAATATTAATATCTTTTACTACTTTATCCAGGCCTGAATTTTTAAATGTCACTATTCCTCCTATACCCAGCTTAAAGCCAAATTCGTTTATTATGTGGTTAGCCTGATCAACTGTGCCTGTAAAAGCATGAAAAATACCCTTGATACCGGAGTTTTTATAATCCTTCAGCACTGCAAAAATCTCATTAAAAGATTCCCTCGCATGTATTATCAACGGTAATTTATGTTCTCTTGAAAGTTCGATTTGCCTTTGAAAGGATATTATCTGCTCATTTTTATATTTCTTATCCCAGTATAAATCGATTCCTGTTTCGCCAACAGCATAGTATTTACCCGTATTAAGCTCATCTTCGATCAATTTCATGTCGTTTTCGAAATTACCATCTACTGAAGTAGGATGCAACCCCATCATTGGAAAACAGTTCTCGGGATATGCTGCTGTCAGCTTTTTTATTGAGCTAATTGATTCAATGTCAATGTTAGGTAAAAACATTTTTGTAATACCTGTATTGACAGCCCTTTCAATAACTTTATCAATATCATTGCTAAAGTTTGGCAGATAAAGGTGTGTATGTGTATCAGTCAAATGCATTTGTCACCTGATATGATTATTGAAATGAATTTTACCCTTAATTTTAAAACTCCGTAAAAATTTTTTTATTGTTTGTAAATTTATGCTAAATATTTGTAAATCTTACCGGGGAGGCATTTTACCAGTCCGTTGAATTCAAGGTTAAGGAGTAATGCAGATACCTTGCTGACAGGCATATCACAATT
>CAZFHF010000160.1:1097-7305 GCA_964518655.1 uncultured Bacteroidales bacterium
GGGAAATCTGGTCTACTGTAAGTTCCGGTGTGCTTTCAAGAACATTTAATATTTTGGATTCATCATCATTCAGTTCAACAAACATTTTTTTTTGTGCAGGACGTGTATTTATTCTGTCCGGCTGCCATCCCAGGAAATATTCTATATCCTGGTAATTTTCAATCAGTGCAGCTTTATTTGTTTTTATCAGATCATTGCAGCCCCCGGAAAACTTGTCTTTGACCCTGCCGGGACAGGCAAATACATCCCTGTTATAGGAATTTGCAATATCGGCAGTTATTAGAGCCCCTCCTTTTTCTGCAGATTCAACAACAACTACAGCATCTGACAAACCGGCAATTATTCTGTTGCGCTTAACAAAGTTATTTCGTTCCGGCGTCTCGTCACACGGAAAATCAGAAACCAGTGCACCCTGTGCTTCAATCTTTCTGGCAATATCCTTATGTATTGCAGGATAAATAGTTGAGTGGCCATGACCCAGCACAGCAACTGTTTCAAGATTATTTTTTAATGCAGACTTGTGAGCATGGATGTCAATACCGTATGCAAGACCGCTGACTATTATTACGTCATGATTATTATGCGCCAGGCCCTCAACCAGGCTGCGGCACATGTCCCTGCCATATTCAGTGGCATTTCTTGTGCCAACAATACTCAATACCTTTTGCTTATTTAAGTCAACATTACCCTTTACGAAAATAATAACAGGTGCATCAAAGCAATGCCTGAGCCTTTCAGGATAATTTTCATCAAGATAAAAAAGAGGTTGTATATTGTTTCTTGTTATGAATTCCAGCTCTTTTTCAGCTTTTTCCAATACATCATTATTCGTGATGTAATTTGCAAGCTTATCTCCTATGCGCGGGATCTTTAACAGGTTTCTTCCTTTTTCCCTGAACACTCCTTCAATACTGCCGCAGTAAGCTATCAGTCTTTTTGTCAGTACAGGGCCAATCTTCGGAATTAATCCTATTCCAATCTTGAACTTTAGATCATTATTCTTCATTAAATACTGCGGAGAATACTTTTTAATTACAATGTTAAATCAGGATTTCATATTATGAATTATTCAACTATTAACCTAAGGAAATTGCGATAAAAAGATTGAAAGGCAAAAAGCGAAAAACCATCAACTATCTCTTCGAATATTTATTTAATGAATTAACCAGACTGGCTTTTTGTTTTGAGGTGAGTGAGGTTATGCTAACAGCCGGATACCTGGCAACATTATTTTTTAGCTGCTGAAGTAATACCAGCTTTTCTTTCAGCCCTGCAAATGACTTCTCCAGCTTGTAACCGTTAAATGTATATTTTGGTATTTCAATGGAACTTTTCTTTTGTGTGAAAATACTTAGTGAAAAATACCTGAAGACTATCCTGTCCCCTTCATCACTATAATAAATGTAATTGTAATCCCGGATTACATTAAATATTATTATCAAAATATATACTGCGACAACAAAGATCAACAATATGTATTTGTCAATTTTAAATATTTCATCACTGTAGATGTTAGTGAACAGAAAAACGACAATCAGGAGGATCACTATGATAGCGGTATAAAAGCTTCTTAACTTCTTCTTTATTACTGTTCTTTTCAGGTCTATCGTCATTTTATCTTTGCCGTTAATTATATCAAATTTAGGATAATAAGCCAAAATTACAAAAAATCATTACAATGATGCACTGAAGGGTCAGGAACATAAACTTTGAAATAAAACCGGAATGTTGATAAGTTATTACGAAATTATCACTAACTTAATAATATGAGCTGTAAATTTAGCAAAATGCTGATATTCAGCCACAAGTATTAATTAAACATTGAAAACATGAAAAAACTGTATACTTTATTGTTAGCAATTGCTATGTTTTTTGTATTTACAGGTGTTGGTAATGCACAAGTAAAAAATGCTGTAAAGATTAATATCTTTAGCCCTATTGTGAAAACTTTTTCCGGTTTCTATGAAAGAGCCCTGGGTGATGCTGTTAGCATTCAGGCCGGGTTTTTCTATACCGGGACTAAAGTCGAGGATACCAAGTTTTCAGGTTGGGGTGTTACTCCTGAATTCAGGCTTTATCCCGGGAAGAGCGAAGATTTGAAAGGATTTTATCTGGCTCCGTTCGGAAGATATTCAAGTTTCAGCCTCTCCGGAAAATCAACAGATCCGGCAACACTGGAAGAAATTGACGGTAAAGCAACATTGTCAACTTTTGGTGGCGGGCTGTTAATAGGAGGCCAGTTTTTATTTGGTGATATTGTTACACTTGATATTTTTATTGGACCAAAATATGGTGTAAGTGACATCAAAGTGGATGCCGGAGAGGAAGACGATTTCTCGCTTGGTTCATTTGACGGTTTCGGAGTGAGGGGCGGAGTTACTATTGGAATAGCTTTTTAATTGTACACAATAAAAATTACATAAAATCCGGGCGTGCGGTTTATGCCCGGATTTTTTATATCCTTTTTTTCTTAAAAAAGTCAGTTAATAATTTATTACATTCATTTTCAAGAATGCCTGATACTATTTTAGTCCGGGGATGTAATATTTTTTTGGATATCTTATTATATCCCCTTTCAATATCAGTTGCTCCATATACAATCCTGCTTATCCGGGTCCAGTATGACGCTCCGGCACACATTACACAGGGCTCAAGAGTAACATACATACAGCAATCCGTTAAATATTTGCCACCTGTTGTATTGACAGCGATGGTAAAAGCCTGCATCTCAGCATGAGCTGTAACATCGTTGAGGGTTTCAGTAAGATTATGTGCTCTGGCTATTATCTGGTTATTGTATACAACTACGGCACCCACAGGAACCTCATCTTTGTCAAACGCTATCTGAGCCTCCTTTAAGGCTTCGTTCATGAAGTATTCATCGGTAAACAACTTATAAGCCATAAATGAATATTAAAATCTCTAAAATAAACCTCAAATAACAAAAAACAAATCTCAAATAAATCCCAATTCCTAAACCACAAATAATAAATAAAACTTAAATCTCAAATTTCAAATAATATTCAAATTTCAAACTCCAAATGCCAAATGATAAAATAATTATTTAGATTTTTCAATGATAGATGAAAATATTTTCTTCAATTCAACTGCTTCATTATATAAAGATAAAGCTTCTTTTTTATGATTTTCATTATTTGTTGCACTAATTATACGCAGCCAATAAGCACATTCTTTGGATTCCTTCTTGCTTATTTTAATTCTCATCATGAAATCTTTCTTGCTTAATGCTTCGTTTGCTTCAATATAATTTGCTCCAACTGAACCGGACGATTTTATAGCTTGTCTGCTATCTTCGATATTCGCAATTGACTGAGGCAAATTCTTAATAAATATCCTTACATTTTTAGCAAAATTAAAAGTACGTTCTTCCAAATCATAGAAAGGTTTGTGATTTGATTTGTTAGACATTGTTATTTATTTAGTATTTGAGGATTGAAATATAACATTTTATGTTTGTTATTTTTTACATATTGTTTGAATTTTGATTCATTGGTTATTGTTATTTATTTGTTATTTGTAATTTGTTGATTGTAATTTCTTATTTGTTATAGGTTTTCTTCTTATTTTCGCATATAATTAATCATTTTAAAATGTACAGAACACATAACTGCGGAGAACTCAGACTAAAAGATGCAAAAAAACAGGTAATATTAAGCGGCTGGATACAAAGATCACGTGACCTGGGAGGTATGACATTCATTGATCTCAGGGACCGCTATGGAATTACACAGCTGGTGTTTAACATGGATGTTAATGCAGACTTGTGCAAAACAGCACGTAAGCTGGGACGTGAATTTGTTATCAGGATCGAAGGAGTTGTCAGGGAAAGAAGTAACAAGAATAAGTCCATTGCTACCGGGGATATCGAAATCAATGTAAATAAAATTGAAGTGTTGAACAGGTCGGAAACGCCACCATTTACTATTGAGGATGAAACTGATGGCGGTGATGAGCTGAGGATGAAATACCGCTATCTTGACCTCAGGAGGAATATGCTGAAAAAAGATATTATCCTGCGTCATAAAATGGCTCAGGAAGTAAGGAAGTATCTTTCAGACCAGGGATTTATAGAGATCGAAACCCCGATGCTTATTAAATCAACACCTGAGGGAGCAAGGGACTTTGTTGTTCCTTCAAGGGAAAATGCGGGTGAGTTTTATGCATTGCCGCAATCTCCGCAAACATTTAAACAGTTGCTGATGGTAGCCGGCTATGATAAATATTTTCAGATCGTAAGATGTTTCAGGGATGAGGATCTGAGGGCGGACCGCCAGCCGGAATTCACACAGATTGACTGTGAAATGTCATTTGTAAATCTTAAGGATGTCCTGGAAGCATTCAGCGGATTGATGAGTTACCTTTTTAAAGCAGTAAAAAACATTGAAATATCCAAAGATTTTCCATGCCTCTCCTATGACGAGGCAATGAAAAATTACGGCACTGATAAGCCTGATGTGCGGTTTGAGATGAAGATAAAAGACATTACAGATAAAGTACAGGGCAAAGGATTTATGGTTTTTGACAAGTCGGAATATATCGGGGGGATATGTGCTGAAGGATGCGGTGAGTACAGCAGGAAACAGATCGATGAGCTCACTGACTTTGTTCAGAAACCCCAGATAGGAGCAAAGGGGCTGATTTATATAAAATGCAGCACTGATAAAACATACAAGTCTTCAGTGGATAAATTTTATACACAGGAAGATTTGAAAGCTGTGGCCGGTGAATTTAATGCTAAACCGGGAGATCTGATTTTTATTCTTGCCGGGGAAAAGTACTATACGCTGAATGCCCTGAGTGAACTACGGCTTGAGATGGCAGAACGCCTGGGGTTGATGGATAAGAATGTTTTCGCACCATTGTGGGTGATTGATTTTCCGCTTCTTGAGTGGAATGAAGAAACAGGGAGATACCATGCTATGCACCATCCTTTTACATCTCCCAAGGAAGAAGATATGGCAAAGCTTGAGTCAGATCCGGCAAATGTCAGGGCCAATGCATATGATATGGTAATAAACGGGGTTGAGCTGGGCGGAGGTTCAATAAGAATTCATAATGAAGACCTGCAGAAAAGAATGTTCAGAGTCCTAGGATTTAGTGAGGAAGAAGCAAAAAAGCAGTTTGGCTTTCTTATGAATGCTTTCAGGTACGGTGCTCCGCCGCACGGAGGTATTGCATTTGGATTCGACAGGTGTGTTGCTCTTTTTGCCGGACTCGATTCCATTAGGGATGTCATTGCTTTTCCTAAAAATAATGCGGGAAGGGATGTAATGATTGATTCACCATCGGAAATTTCCGATGAGCAGCTTAAGGAATTGTCGCTGAAAGTGGTACAAAAGAAGAAGGAATAGAGGAATAGGGGATACTAATCCATCTTAAGCACTGCCAGGAACGCTTGCTGGGGCACCTCTACATTACCGATCTGGCGCATGCGCTTTTTACCCTTTTTCTGTTTTTCCAGCAGTTTTCTTTTGCGCGTGATATCGCCTCCGTAACATTTTGATGTCACATCTTTCCGCAGTGCCTTGACAGACTCACGGGCAATAACCTTTGTGCCGATTGCAGCCTGGATGGCAATTTCAAATTGCTGGCGTGGAATGAGCTCCTTTAGCTTGACACATATTTTTCTGCCAAATGAATATGCATATTCCTTGTGAATCAGTGAAGAAAGTGCATCAACCATCTCTCCATTCAAAAGAATATCCAGTCGCACTAAGTCAGCTTTCTGGTAACCTGAGGGATGATAATCAAAAGAAGCATATCCCTTTGAAATGCTTTTCAGCCTGTCATAAAAATCAAATACTATTTCTGACAGGGGCATCCTGAAAGTAACTTCCACCCTGTCGCTGGTAAGGTATACCTGGTTTTTAAGTGTCCCGCGTTTATCAATACACAGCTTCATTATCTGTCCGATATATTCTGTTTTGGAGATAACCTGTGCAATAATATAAGGTTCCTCAATATAATCAAGGTATTTCTGCTCAGGTAAGCCTGAAGGATTATGAACATCTATTTCTTCACCTTTTTTTGTGTATGCTTTAAAGGAAACGTTAGGAACAGTAGTTATCACGTTAATGTTAAATTCCCTGTCAAGCCTTTCCTGCACTATCTCCATATGTAATAATCCCAGGAATCCGCACCTGAAACCAAAACCTAGTGCTGCCGATGATTCAGGCTCATAATAGAG
>CAZFHF010000161.1:0-1734 GCA_964518655.1 uncultured Bacteroidales bacterium
GTATTATCTTCAATTTTGCATGAATACCCTTGAGCTAATACAGGAATTACGTTTATAAGTTTCTTCTTTGCTATTTTCCTTTGAACCGACCTGATTGCCAATTTATGAATATCAACAGCATATACCTTACCTTCAGGTCCTGCTGCAGATGATGCCCATGATAAATATGCGCCGGGGCCGCATCCATAATCAATTACAATATTTCCCGGCTTTATTCCGAAAGTACTTAAATATTTGTCCTGAGGATTAAATAAATAATATAGTCTGAACCAGAGTGACATCATAAGGAACCCAATATCAGGCATACCTTCCCTGTCAATCCCCAGAAATAGTTTTTTTAGCTTCATATCAATAAATTTTTATGGTTTTATATATTGACGTTAATAATTGAGATTATTTCATACATTCCCTGTTTAAAATTATCGAATATTTGGTGAACCATGCATTACAGCCATTCATATAAAAATAAATATTTATTCAATTTTGGCAAAATAGTATAATTTTACCTTAACAATAAATATGCGGTTGCTATATTTTTTATTAAAATTTAAAATATAATATAATGTACTTAATCGGACTTACCGATATTCACGGGAGACCTGGTAATATTGACAAAATAAAAAATAAACTGGCAGAAGCTGATGCAATTATTATCTCGGGAGACATTACACATTTTGGAAGAGAAAAAGATACAATAAGTATTATTGATAACATAAAAAAATATAACTCAAATATTTTTGCAGTTTCCGGCAATTGTGATTATCCAGAAGTTGAAAGTTATCTTGCGCGATCCGGATGTGGGATAAACGGCACTTCAATATTCTTTAAAGGTTTTTCAATAATCGGACTGGGTGGTTCTTTGCCCTGTCCCGGCCCTACTCCCAATGAACTGGAAGACAATGAGCTTAAACAACTGCTTTTAAAATCAGTTTCTGATTTACCGTTAAAGTCGAATTTAATTCTTGTTTCACACCAGCCTCCTGTTAATACTTTAAATGATGAAGTTAGCAAAGGGATGCATGTTGGCAGTAGTGCTGTAAGAACATTCATTGAAAAATACCAGCCCCTCATTTGTTTTACCGGGCATATACATGAGGGTGTGGGAATTGATGCTATAGGGAAAACCAGGATTGTTAATCCCGGGCCTCTATGGCAGGGCAAATATGCATATGCCGGTATATCAGATAACAGCGTAACTGAACTGGAAATACTTAAGATATAAGGTATAGCTTATATAAATCAGACAAAAAATGCCAGATGACATTAGTTCCATAAGTAAGGGTGGAGATATAATTTATCATATAGGAACATCAGGCTGGACATACGACCACTGGAAGGGTAAATTTTATCCTTCAGAACTGGCGAAAACAAAATGGTTCATACATTACTGCAATTTTTTTTCTGCTGTTGAAATAAATGCTACTTATTACAGAAGGTTTAAGGATGGGGTATATATAAAATGGAAAAACCAGGTTGGAAACAGCTTTAAATATGTTTTAAAGGCACCCCGGATAATTACTCACCGCAAGTACCTGGTAAACGTTGATGATGATATTCATAGCTTTGAAAGTTCAGCCTCCCTGCTGGATGACAGGTTAGGTTTAATTTTACTGCAGCTTGCACCTCAGACAAAATACGATCCCGGACTATTAAGAAAGACAATACTGCTATTTGATAATCCACAAAGATTAGCCATTGAGTTTCGTAACAAATCATGGCTCACAAGGGAGATAT
>CAZFHF010000161.1:1744-7255 GCA_964518655.1 uncultured Bacteroidales bacterium
GATATATATGCTTCTTAAAGAGTATGGTGTAGTTTACTGCAATGCTGATTCACCAAAAACAGGGCTAAATGACTGGATCACTTCAGATGTTGCATATATCAGGCTGCACGGAAGGGACAGGTGGTATGCCTATAATTATTCTGAAAATGAACTTACTGAGATCGCACAGCTGATTAAAGTCCTTATATCAAAAGGTGCAAGTACAATATATATTTTCTTTAATAATGATTATGAAGGGTATGCACCTGAAAACGCGTTGATGCTCAAGAAGATAATATCTAAATTGTTAAATTGTTAAATTGTTAAATTGCTAAATCGTTACTAATAAATTTCAAATAACAAATCACAAATATCAAATAATACACAAACTCCAAGCTCCAATGACAAAAACATTTATTGTTTGGAAATTTGAAATTTGGATATTGGAATATATTTGTTTTTTGGATTTTGAAATTTGTTATTTTAAAGAGGGCGCTGTCCCTTTTTATAGATTTAAAAGGCTTGCCTCGAAGTCAAAGTAATCATTAAGGGCAGTACGCGAGAAGCTTGTAAGTCTTTTGGTATTTCTTATAGTACAGCTTTTTATTCTAATGTACTTCCTGATCTCATTAATACAACTATCCATAAAATTCATCTCAGGAAACAGCTTGTTTACCAGTCCGAGTTCAAATGCTTCCCTGGCTGTTATTTTCTCAGACATCTGGACTTCCATGGCTTTTTGATGTCCCAGCTCCTGCACCAGGAAATAAGGAAGGCCCCCGCTTGGATGCAGTCCGTATTTATTATGCACCAGTGAGAATACTGCATTTTCTTCTGCATACCGTATATCAGCAGCAAGTGAAGCACCGAAAAAGGGCGTTACAACGGTCCCTGTGATTCCCACAAAACTTAGCTTATTAAATTTTGCGATCTGCCTGACTATTTTATTCAGTATATTAATCTCCCTGAACCTTATGTTTTTCTCACAAAAGTTGGGCGCATCGTCCCCGGCAGAAATATTTTCTTCGGTAAGAATTGAAGTGATAAATTTTTCATACTCATTATCATCAATACTGTGCGGATCATTAATAAAAAGTAATGCTTTTATTTCCCTGTCATGTTCAGCTTTGGTAATGAATTCAATCAATGTATCACTCTCATTAAGATTAATTATAAATTCGAATATCCTTTGCCTTAATCTGACAACTGCGATCTTATCTTCAGTAAATATATCTATGAAATCATTGTTAAAAACGGAAGTCATATAACTACAGGTTTTGTTTATGTTGAAAATTTATAAAATTCCTGCAATATTTTCAACATAATAAGTATATAGTTTTTAAGTATGCTCCTTAAATCGTTCTATTCCGTCAGGATATTTCAATCCTTCACACATCGCACTGAAAATCCGTAAGCTTTGTCATAATCTGCCCTGCCTGCTGCTTCTGTATTATATAATAATCTGCGGCACCAAGCGTCTGTTGTTGTGCTTTGTGTAGCCGACCAGAATGTAGTTTCGCTTGTTTGATTCTGGTAACCGCCAGCCGGAAGTCTTGATCCTGCGGGCAGTGCCGTCATTCCACTTTCATTCGTTGCTCCGCCATCCGCGTCAAAGGCCCAGTGTGCGGTTCCTGTTTCTTTCATTTTTCCTCCGGCAACTGTCAATCCGCCAAGCTGGTCTGTCAGCTCTGTCCATTCAGCATCGCTGGGTATATGCCATCCTGACGGGCATACTCCCTGCACTCCGCTGGGATTGGAGCTGCTTGAAGCTGCTCCGGCCATGGCAGTGTTCCAGTTGTATAACCTGCCATATTCCGCATTTGTTGCACTGTCATCACCGTAAAACCAGTTGCCCGTATCAACATAAAACGTAAGGTTTTCTGCCATCCACCATTGGCTGCCAATACCAACAATTTTATACACCGTATTATCACGTGCATCGGTTATTGAGTCGAGGCTGAAAGTTGTCGTAAAGGCCTCGTCACTGCCATATGATGTGTCTCCTGTATTTGTTGCGTAAGCCCTGACATGATATTCAGTTACAGGATCCAGTCCATGTATAAAGCTTAAAAAGGAGCCGGCTCCCATGCCATTGTTTGTTGTATCATCAGCAACTGTGGGATTAGCTGTTGTGCTCCAGCATACCCCCCTGATAGTAACGGGCGTACCTCCTTCGGAAGTTACGTTCCCTCCCCCTGAAGCGGAGCTGTCAGTTACTGATCCCGGTGTTGCAGTAGTAACAACCGGCGGGGTTGAGGTTGTTGTGAGTTCCCGCTGACCCCCGTATACTGTTCCGTTTACATTTGTCGCATATGCTTTGAGGTAGTAATGTGTTCCCGGATCCAGGCCTGTAACCGTGCTAATAAAAGTACCTGATCCTGATCCGTCGGTTGTATGGTTATCGGCAGTTGTAGGACCTGGTGTCTCGCTCCAGCATACTCCCCTGGCCGTTATCATTGCTCCTCCGTCGTAAGTTATGTTACCTCCGCTCACAGCTGATGTATCGTCTACTGAACCTACAGCTGTTGTAGCAAGCTTCGGCAGACCTGTGGCAGTTGTAAAAGTCTCCTGTCCGCCATAAGTTGTTCCATTTATATTAGTAGCATAAGCTTTAACATAATATGTTGTATTGGGATCAAGATTCATCATGTTACTTACAAATGTTCCCAGCCCTGAACCGTCAGTTGTATGATCATCGGCAGTTGTAGGACCTGGTGTTTCGCTCCAGCATATTCCCCTGGCGGTAATTGATTCTCCTCCGTTGTACGTTACATTTCCTCCGCATGTTGCTGATGAGTCTGTTATTTCACTCACAGATGCGGTTATTACCTTAGGTACTCCGGTAATTGTTGTTAAGCTTCTTTCCCCGCCGTATGCGGTACCCTGGCTGTTCGTGGCATAAGCCCGCACATAATATTGGGTGTTTGGATCAAGGCCGGTAATATTACTTATGAATGTTCCTGTCCCTGCGCCGTCTGTAGTATGGTCACCTGCAGCAGTAGGATCATGAGAAGTGCTCCAGCACACTCCCCTGGCTGTTACAGGCACACCTCCTCCGTCTGTTATTGTTCCTCCGCATACTGCCGAGCTGTCAGTAACATCAGAAACAGGAGAAGTATTCAGCTTTGGAATGCCTATGTTGGTTATAAAACTGACCTCATCTCCATAATTTGTACCGGCGCTGTTCGTGGCATATGCACGCACGTAGTAAGTAGTTCCCGCCGACAAGTCCGTTAATGTACTTATAAATGTACCTGTACCGCTGCCATTCACTGAGTGGTCATCATCAATATCAGGATCATGGGATATGCTCCAGCATACTCCCCTGGCTGTTACAGGTGCTCCTCCGTCAGAGATTACCTCTCCCCCTCCTGAAGCAGAGCTGTCGGTCTTAGCGCTTATTGTTGCTGTTGATACTTCAGGTAGTTCAATCTTGAGGCAGCGCACTGAAAATCCGTAATCTTTAGCAAATTCAAGCCTGTGTACCTGCGGATGTGTTCCAAAGCCCCTGTACCAGGCAGAAGATCCGCTTTCAGTGGAACTCCATATTGTGGCTCCTGTACCGAATGTTGCATACGCTCCGGCAGGAGTACGGTACCCGCTGTAAAGCATATCAAACCCTGATGAGCCTCCTTTCTTTAATTGTGTTCCCTGGTCAGTACCGCGCAAACCTGTACTGCTTGCTTCGAATAATTCCATTCCAAGAACAACCTCCAGCACTTGCAGATCATAATCCGAAGGAAGGTGCCATCCTGAAGGGCAAGCGTTTACTGCTGAGCTCCATGAATATAATCTTCCCAGAGTATCACAATATTCACTTGTTCCGCCATAACACCATGAATTAGCCATATCATAGTTGAGGTTTTCAGCCATCCACCACTGGTCTCCTATTTTTACCGTTTCATAAGTCCTTCCGTTCCGTGTATCTGTGAACGATCCTGTTTCATTTACAGGATCAGTCTCAAACGTTATCTGTTCCCCGTATCCTGTTCCCTTGCTGTTTGTTGCATAGGCGCGCAGGAAATATACTGTGTTCGGATTTAATCCGGAAACATTACTTATAAATGTACCTGTTCCTGTACCGTTTGTAGTATGATTGTCGGATGTTGAAGGATTTGTATTGGTGCTCCAGCATACACCCCTGGCAGATACGAATACACCGCCGCCATCTGTAACGTTCCCGCCGCTGGCAGCTGTATTTTCCGTGATTGAACCAACAGGTGTTGTCACTACCACAGGTAATGTAACCGTTTCAAAGCTATATTCCTCCCCGTATCCTGTACCTACGCTTGTTGTTGCATAAGCCCTGACATAATATGTACGGTTTGCTGTAAGTCCTGTAATTATGCTTGTATATGAACCAAGGCCGCTGCCATCGCTTGTATGAGCTCCGGAGACAGTCGGGTTATGCGTCTGGCTGTAGCATACTCCTTTTTCTGTCACCGGTATCCCGCCGTCAAATGTCACATTACCTCCGCACCTTGCATATGTTTTACCTATTGAATCAACAATGTTTGTAATTACCACCGGTAATGTATCCTTAACACAACGCATAGAAAATCCATAATTTTTGCTATATGTATCCCTGTGTATATAAGGGTTGCTGGCAAAACCACGATACCATGCTATATTACCCGCTTCTTCCGATGAAGTCCAGAAAGCACCTCCGGTATTAAGATTAAGATATACTCCTGCATCGTCACGTACTCCGCCGAATAACACATCAAAGCCTGACGAACCACCTTTTTTCAGCTGGGTGCCCTGGTCTGTTCCTCTAAGCCCTGTAATATCAGCCTCAGCCTCACTCATGCCAAGACCTGTTTCCAGAATTTTCCATTCATCATCACTGGGAGTATGCCAGTCATCAGGACATGAGTTTTGTGCCGCACTCCAGCTATATAATCTACCCAGGGAATCACAGAGTGATCCTATATCGTTATAGCACCATGAACTGGCAACGCTATAGTTGAGATTTTCAGCCATCCACCACTGGAGTCCAATTTTTACAGTCTTATATGTTGTTCCGTCCCGGGAATCAAACAAAGTACCAATCTTATTTGTAGGAAGCGTTGTAAATTCATGCTGGTCACCATAGCCTGTACCTTTGCTGTTTGTGGCATAAGCTCGCACATAGTATGTAGTATTAATTCCCAGTCCGGTCATGATGCTTGAGAATGTTCCGGTCCCGACTCCATCAACAGTCAGGTCATCCAATATTGTTGGCTCCGGAGATGTACTCCAGCACACTCCTCTTGCTATAACTGCAGAACCTCCGTCATCAGTAACAGTACCTCCGCTGTGTGCTGAGTTTACTGTAATTGAACCGGGGACTGTTGTCGTAAGTACAGGATATGTTATTGTTGTGAATGTTTCTTCATCACCATAGGCAGTACCTATGCTATTTGTTGCATAAGCTCGCAGATAATATGTTTCATTGGGGTCCAGTCCGTTTATTATGCTAATATACGATCCTAATCCGCTTCCATCTGAAGTGCGGTTATCCGTAATTGTGGGTCCCGGAGATGTACTCCA
>CAZFHF010000162.1:0-7176 GCA_964518655.1 uncultured Bacteroidales bacterium
AAAGGGAATGCGGTTTTCAGCTTGAAAGACTGGGATATTTTTGTATTGATCCCGACTCAGAAAAAGACAAATTAGTGGTTAACCGTACAGTAACCTTGAAAGACACATGGGCTAAAATTGCGGGCAATAATTAGATTTAATTTGTATAACTGATAAAATCAAAAGGTAAATCAATTATTTCAGAGTAATCAATACCTACCTCTTTCATTTCGATATCATCATCAAGATAGTACCATGCTATTGTAATATCTTTGCCCTGAGCTTTAACTCTCTCAAGGACAGTTAGAATCTCATGCAATACTCTGCGTGTTGATGAATTTACATATTCCAGCTTGAACTTAAAAACTGTCTTATCATTAGGCTTGGCAACATACTCATTCAGCCATTCAAAAACAGGTGAAAAAAAGCTTGTTACCTCTTCGGGCAGAGACCTGCCTGAAATTTCAAAATTACCGGCCTTTTTATCAAATGTTATCTGGGGCGTATTTTTTGTTTTATTAAGAATTAATTTTTTCATACATATAAAATTAAATTATTCTTCGGATGTATGTATGTATAATGATAATTATTTATTGAATTTATCCCAGGAATTTTTCAAGCTTCGTCATAAAAGTCTTTAAATCAATAGGTTTGGCAATGAAATCATCAGCACCTGCGTTCAGGCTGAGTTCTTCTTCGTTGGTGAAACCTGCTGCAGTTTGTACAATAATAGGTATATTACTGTTATAATCCTTAATTGAGCGTGTGGCGTCATATCCATTCATAGCAGGCATATTTATATCCATGAGGATAAGATCCACATCATTGGATTTGCAAAATTCAATAGCATCCTTGCCATTGTTAACCCTTACCAAATGAGCGTTGGTGGGCTTAAGGACCTCTTCAAGGAAAAAATAGTTTACATCAGTATCCTCGGCAACCAGGATATTTTTATTAATCCAGTTATACGGTTGTTCTTCTGATATTATTTTCTTTTTAGATGTATACCTTAATCCAAATATGAGTATATCATCCAGCTGGCTTCTATTACCTTTCCATTCTTCATGATTTTGTATCAATATCTCTTTCTGCTCATTCATTGGCTTATGATATATACCTGTTAACAGCTCTTTAAGGGAATTTGACTTATATTTCATTCCTTTATCCCCACCAAACTGATCAATATATCCATCGGAGAATATATATAAAACATCATCCGGCTGAAGTAATACATCATGTTTGGTAAAAGGGCGGTTTATTCTCTCGCTATAACTTACGGACATCTTATCAGCATTGTACTGGATAAGCTCTCCTTTTCGTATCAGGTATAAAGGATTTCTGGCTCCGGCAAACTGAAGCCTGTTTTCATTGAAATCTATTATACACAATGCTATATCCATTCCGTCCTTTTGTTCATCCCTCCTGTCTGTCTGATGCAATGAGCGGATCACATTCTTTCGCAGTTCATTTAATATTTCATCAGCCTGCAGGGAAGTTATATGCCTGTTTATTACTATTTTATTTACTATCTCATTCAGAAATGCCACTCCGAGCATGCTCATGAATGCTCCCGGTACTCCATGTCCTGTGCAATCTGCGGCAGCTAATATCAGAGTGTTATTTTTATGTGTGATCCAGTAAAAATCGCCGCTGACAATATCTCTCGGTCTGTAAAAAACAAAGTATTCCTGTAGCAGATTATCAAGAATCTCTTTGGGAGGTAAGATCGCTTTTTGTATGCGCTGGGCATATTGAATGCTGGCTGTTATTTTTTGCTTCTGTATATTTGCCAGGTCCCTCTGTTTTTCTATTTCAATATTTTGTTCCTGAAGCAACATGTTGGCTTTCTTTTTCTGATCAAACTGAAAATATATCAGCACCATAATAAATGTTACTAATAAAAGGGCTATTATCACAAACAGTAACATTAACCTTCTTGCTTTTACCTGTGCTTCCAATTCATTTCTTCTTGATTTTTCTTCCTTGAGTGCCAGTTCCTTAATTGTCTTTTCCCGGTTTAACAGCTGATTCTGCAATTGCATTTCGCGATTGATTTTTGTCATTTCACTAAGTGTATCTTTGGCATTTATCAACAGGCGTTCTTTTGCCACTGCTTTAGCTTCTGCCTCTTTTGTTCTTGTTTCCAGTGACTCAAACTCTTTCTTCTGAAGGTGTTTCTGTAATGACAGGTACAGGTCAAAATATTCAGCTGATCTTTCGCTGTCTCCCAGCTTTTCAAAATTTTTATACAAAATCTCATAACAGCTTTTTATTATCTGAAAATTGTTGATCTCCTTAGCCAAATCCAAAGCTTCAAATAACTTATCATTTATTTCGTTATATTTTTTTAATTCAAATAAAGCCTCTGAAATATTGATAAGCGCGGTGGCTATCCCTTCTTTTTTATTTTCTGATCTGCAGATTTTTAAATTATCACTGAAGTAATTTATTGCACTGTGGTAATCTCCGTATTCAGAGTATATAAATCCGATGTTATTATATATAGTCTGTACAGCATTTTTATTTCCTGTTTCTTCATTTAAGGAAAGCGATTTCTGGAAATATTTGATGGCATTTTTACCAAAACCATTCTGCCAGTATAGATAGGCTGCTTTATTAATGTAATTTGCAGCTTCTCTCTTGTTATTAAGCATTTCATATTCCTCTGCGCTGGCCAGATAATCATTTATTACATTCTGGAGATCTTCAGTAAGCTGTATATTCTGACATTTGCATTTAACTGAGTGTGAAGAAATAAAAATAACAATGAAAAAAACAATAGAGTGCCCACTTATTTTTCTCATTTTAAAGGTATTATGATATTGATATAACAAGAAATAAGTTATAAAAAAAATTAATATATAAATGGTGACATATATCACCACTAATAGATGATGCAGATCATTAATATTGTATAGTAGTACTATTATTATTGAAAAGGGAATGCAAATTAGTTGTATTGCTTTTTAGTGAAGAAATCTATTTCTTCCTTAAAATTCAGATTTGGATATTTTTTTTGCAGAAGTTCAATAAATTCCAGGCTTTTATTTATAAACTCCTGATATTGCTTTGAGCTAACATTGAACGGCTTATGATTAATTGCTTTATTCAGCTTTTCAATATCATTAATAGCAGTTAATGATTTTTCATCAATATAAGTTTCAATAAACCTGTTCCACAAATAATCAATAGCAATTTCCGAGGGATGCAGCATGTCGGCTCCATAAAACCTGTAATCACGCAGTTCATCCATAAAGATTTCATATACAGGGAAATAATAGATCCCGGGAAATTCTTTCCTGAGCTGGTAAATTGAGAGTAAAAGGATTGATTTACTTACCTGGTTCATTTCTGCTCCGTCTTTCCAGTGACGAATAGGGCTAACGGTGAAAATGATTTTAATTTCAGGATTATATTCTTTCAGTTTCTTATATAAGATTTTGCAGGTATCAACGATATCTTTAGGATTAAGGAGATATCTTTTAAATTCATTTGCAGGAATTTTGTGGCAATTAGCAACGATCTGCCCTGATTTTTTAAATTCATAGACCCATGCTGTACCGAATGTGATAAATAAATATGAAGTGTTCTTAAGAAATTCCGAAGCTGATCCAATCCTGCTGTTTATTTGTTTCAGGCATTCTTTTTTATCCGTATTTGAAAAAGCACTATAATGATTGAAACTCAACCACTGGTCATTGTAAAAAAACAGATCTGATTCGGTATAAACCTTTTTTTTTATAACAGATTCAAGGTTGTTCATAACTGAGACCGGGTTGTACAGTACCCCAAAAGGATTGTGTTCAACCGGGAATTTATATTGTTTCAGTTTTAAACCTATATTATCTGCAAAGCATGAGCCGATAAAGACAGAACTTGTTGAATGGGATATTTGAAAATCCGGTTTGGGGATACTAATAAGGGTTCTAAAAAGACTCATTGGATTAAAAATTATGATTTTCCTGTAAGATTGTCAAGCCAGTTTACTACATATTTACTGATCTCTTCTGAGCCCTCATCATTCAAAAGATCGTGTGAATAACCTTCCCAGCCCTTAAAAGTAGTTTTTACACTGGCATTTAGTATAAAATTTTTACTTGCTTTCAATGAGGCTATTTTATCGATGCTTCTTGCCGAGCGTTGTCCGGCAAATATTATTTCAAAGAACAATCTAATGGAGATTTTATCATGAACAAGCGGATCTTTTTTATACTTGCTGATTTCTTCGGGGCTTATCATTTTATCTTCAGGGCTAAAGCCTGTTTCTATTATCATTCGGGGGATAAAATACCTTAAGATATTTCCCGTCAGCAGTTTGCTTTTAGTAAAATTATGTTCTATGCTTAACCATGGGCCGGCTACTATAAGGCCGGAGATATTGGTTATATTGTTTGATAAATAATATATAGCAATATTACCTCCAAGGCCTGTTCCAAACAAAATTTGCGGAATATTTGGGAAAAGGTTTTCTGATTTTTCAATTAAAGTTTTAATATCTTTTATAAGTTTCCTGTATGATGAGGCATAGCCTCTTTTTCCAGCTGTTCTTCCGTGACCGCGAAGATCTATGCTTACAGCAGCGTAGCTGTTCTTTACCAGGATCTGTGCAAATGCTTCATATTTACCGCTGTGTTCCCCATGCTCATGAACAAGATTTATTACTGCCTTTGGCTTTTTGTCCGGTGTCCATGACTGGCCGTACAAATCCAAACCATCATATGATCTCAAACGAAATTCACTGTGTTTCATCTTATCGCTTGTCTGTCTTGAATTAAGCGGGAACAATTTTAGGAAAAAACTAATTCATTTTATTACAATAAAACTAATTTTACGGCTGGTTTTATTTAAGAATGATTCCCCTGTTACAAGTTAAATTTAATATTATTAAAGTTCTAAAATTATAAAAATGCAGGAAGTTATACAAATTAGCACTGATAAACATAATGGATTATATGATATTACGGGTCAGATAAGCAGAATAGTTGAAAAGAGCGGGATTCAGTCTGGTTTTATAAATGTATATGTTCAGGGCGCAACGGCTGCTATAATGATTCAGGAAAACTGGGATCAGTCAGTACAGACTGATGTTATAAACCTGTTAAGCAAACTCATCCCTCCGGGGATATGGCTGCATGATTCACAGGATAACAACGGGGATGCTCATTTAAAGGCGGGTATTGTAGGACCGAGTGAGACCATACCTGTAATTAATGGGAAGCTTGGATTATCGACATGGCAGAATATTTTTGTTTGCGAGTTTGATGGCCCGAGAAACAGAAGAAACGTCGTTGTTACAATTTATAACAGTGATAAATAGCTGCCGGATAATAATAAAAAGGCAGGTAGCCGCCTTTATGTTGAAGGTTAGTTATGTCCCGCTTTAATTTAGTGTTGTCTCCCGGAATAAACAAGGCAGGCCTGATATACCTGTCAACATTTTTAATAAATTCCCGGCTGGAATTAAAATCTGTCTCTGCGGCACTTGCCTCGGTTTTATTCCGGGAGCATGAAAAGAAAACAACACTTAACAAGACTAAATAAACAACTATGAACGCATATTTTACTGTTTTTATATTCTAGTTAAAAAACAAGGTCAGCGAACTGATTTCTATCCATGGAATTTCCCGGGGGATTGCTTTTCCTGACGGACGCAAAGAAATCTGCAAACGCTCAACCTTATTAAATTGTATTTTATCACCAGGTCCACCGCGTCCTTCTGCCGGGTTAATCCAGTAATTCCATCTTTCGGGAAAACCTTGCGGAAGTTTGACGCCTTTACTAATTGTATGACTTCAAAACATATTGGACTTTTTCAGACATAAATTTAAGGTGTAGTTTTTATTTGCCTGATCATATAAATATAATCCGCCGTTACATCCAATCCATATTCTATGATGTGTATCTTCAAAAATATCATTAACAAATTCAGGGATATCAAGAAATTTTCTCGTTATCTTTCCTGTTTCTATATCCATTTTGTTCAATCCGCCACCCCAGGTTCCTATCCATAAGCTTCCCGAAATATCTTCATAGAAGGCAGAAACGATATTGTGACTTATACTGTTACTGTTTTCGGGCTGATGCTTAAAATGTATGAACCGGTCGTTATCATATTTATTTAAGCCACCTCCATAGGTGCCTATCCAGATATTACCCTTACTATCTTCATATATAGCTCGTATAGTATTGTATGAAAGACTGTTAGGATCTAACGGGTCATGCCTGATTAATCTGAATTTCTTTTCCTTGATATCAAGAATGTTAATACCCTTATTTACTGCACCTATCCATAATAAACCACTTTCATCATAATGCAAATAATCGATATAATTATCGCTAAGTCCTTCTGTTTTTGTGGGATCAAATTTCCAGTTGAGGAATTCCATTTTTGATGCATCGCACATATTTAAACCGCCCGATTTCGTTCCAATCCAGAAATTTCCTGATTCATCCTTGACAATAGAAGTAATAGAGTTGTCACTTATAGTATTAATATTGTCTTTTTTACTAAAACACTTTTCAAATATTTCATTTTTTTTATTTAAAATGTTAAGGCCATCTTCAGTGCCTACCCATAATTCATTTCTGCTGTCATCTTTTGAAATGGATGTTATTATATTGTTGCTAATGGATTTTGGATTGTTTCTATCATACTTGTAAATTTTAATATTACCGGTATTCTTAAAATATTTTATCAGCCCTGAATTAGTGCCAATCCAAATAATATCTTCATTATCTTCAAAAAGAACCCTTACATCTTTAAACTCATTAGGGTCTTTTTTTTCTGATAATAGCGGTTTTCTGATGAATAATTTATCATCCAGGTTATATGTGCAAAGGCCATTATTTGTTCCAATCCATAATACATTATTTTTATCCAGTAATATAAAATTGTGATGAAAAATAAAATTTGAGGAAATACTGTGATTATTTTCAGGGTCATGATAAAATGATTTAAACTGTTCAATATATGGATTATACATATTTAATCCTCCACCCTGTGTACCTATCCACAGGTTATCGGAAAAATCTTCAATTATTGTGCTGATAAAATTATCTGATATTGAATTTGAGTCAGAAGGATTATGCTTAAAAATAACAAAGTTATATCCATCGTATCTGTTTAAACCATCAGTAGTACCAATCCAGATAAATCCCTGACTGTCTTTGAATATGCATGTAATGGAATTGTTTGAA
>CAZFHF010000163.1:0-7168 GCA_964518655.1 uncultured Bacteroidales bacterium
TCTATTGTTATCATCGATGAATTTTTTTTCTGGATTGTTATCTCATTTAATGCGAAATTAAGGTCGCCGAATACGTTCTTATCAGAATCCAGGCGTATTAAGACCCTGGATTCAATCTCATAATCCTTATTGAAAATTGCATTGAGTGCAGATGATATCTCTCCGCTTGCAATATTTGCCAGGAAACCCAGCCGTCCGGAATTTAATCCTACGATTGGAATATTAAAATTTCTAACAAAAGGTATAGTCTCGAGGAATGTCCCATCTCCGCCGATACTTATCATAAAATCCACATCTTCCTTGATATCATCGTGGTTTTTGAAAACATCCACAGCCTTAATATCTATTCCTCTTTCCTTTCTTATAAATTCAAGAAATGAATTGAAAACTACCACTTCAACATTATGTTTATGAAGTTTTTCAAACAATTCCCTGACATACTTATTGAATCCGGGATTAAAAGTCTTGCCGTATATGGTGATTTTCATGAAAAGAAGTATTTGTAGAAGAAACAGTTATTATATACTGAGATATTTCATAAATTGTTCATACCTGTTCTCATACAGGCTGTCAAGATCATCCTCATCCATAAATGAAGCTTTGATAATATAGTTATACCTTGTAAAAGTCTGTATAATCGAAGTAAGTTCCTTCCTGTTTATTTTAATATTAACTTCCATCTTCATGGAATTTGACTGGGAGCTGACATATAAGCTCAATATTTTAGCATCATTGCTTTCTACTATTTGTGCAATTTCTGTCAAAGAATAATCATTAACATTTATTTCCAGGACTATTATACCTCCGGGCTGTTTTAGAGCTGAAAGATCTCCGAAATAATGTATCAGGCTGTTCATAGTAATAAGCCCCAGATAATGATTACTGTGATCCAGAACAGGCACAACAGACAAATTAAGGCGTGATGCCAGCTCTATTACTTCAAAGATGTGCTGATCGAGAGTAGCATAAGGGCTGAAAAGTGAAAGGCTGTGGTTGCCTATAGGTTCCTCAGCCATGTTCAGATCATAGATATCCTTATCAGATATCAGCCCCAGGAAATCTTCATTATTTACTATCGGAAGATGTGATATACGGAAGATATCCATCCAGTATAATGCTTTCTGTCCGCTATCCGAGGTTTTAAGCGCAGGCACAACATCTGATATTAAATCTTTGGCAATCATCCGTAGTTCTTGAAAATCCTTTTAATTTTGCAAATAATAATTTAAGTTTAAAAAACCAAAATCCGTCTTATATCAATGACCAGATTAAGTGTAAATATAAACAAAATTGCAACATTAAGGAATGCCCGGGGGGGAAATATTCCAAATGTGCTGCAGGTTGCCATCGACTGCCAGAAATTCGGAGCCCAGGGTATTACTGTACATCCCAGGCCGGATGAAAGGCACATCCGGTATAGTGATGTCAGGGAAATAAAACCTTTCATAACCACGGAATTTAATATTGAAGGATATCCTTCAGATAAATTTATTGATCTTGTTCTGGAAATAAAGCCTGACCAGGTAACATTAGTACCTGACGCCCCGGATGCAATAACATCAAATAGCGGGTGGCCCATATCAGAAAATCTCGCTTTTCTCAAAAACGTAATTACAGAGCTTAAAAGGGAAGGGATACGAACATCAGTATTTATAGATACTGATGTTGAAAATATTGAGAATGCAGTTAATACAGGTACTGACAGAATTGAGCTGTACACAGAGCCCTATGCAAGATATTACCCGGAAAATCGTGAAAAAGCTATTGAGCCATTTGTTAAGGCTGCTGAAAGAGCCAATAGTGTTGGACTGGCAATAAATGCCGGGCATGATCTGAATCTCGATAACCTTAAATATTTTCATGATAATATCCCGGAGTTATCAGAAGTGTCAATCGGGCATGCTCTGATTTCCGATGCCTTATATTTTGGTTTGGAGAAGACAATAGGATTATACCTGGACAGGCTTAGCTAAGGCTAATATTAATTTATTTATATAAATTTGCATTTCTTTGTTAATTATTATTAGTGTTAAAAAAAATGATTAAGCATATCGTAATGTTCAGGATCAAGGCGCCTTCAGAAGATGAGAAAAGGGAAAGAGTTGCACTTCTTAAGAACAAGCTTGAAAAGCTGCCTCCCATAATTCCTGAAATAAAGTATTTTGAGGCTGGAATAAACGTGAGTACAAGTCTGAATTCCTTTGACCTCGTTTTAGTGTCAGAGTTTGAGAATGCCGTAAAACTTGAGGTTTACAGAAAACATCCGGAGCATCAGATGATTGTAAAATTTATTAAGGAAATAAAAGCAGAGACTGTTGTTGTTGATTATGAAAAATAATTGCCGATCCTGTTTGTGCTGAGAATTATAATTCTGATTATGAATCGTTTATATCCATTAAAACTAATACCCCAGATTAAGGACAAGATATGGGGCGGAAAAAAATTAAGAGAGATTCTGGGCAAGACCGGTGCTTCTGATAAGGCGGGTGAAAGCTGGGAGATATCAGGAGTGCAGGACAATATATCAGTTGCTGAGAACGGTTTTCTTGCCGGCAACAATTTACAGGAGCTTATTGAGGTGTATATGGGCGACCTTGTAGGGGATAGGATATATGAGAAGTATGGAATTGAATTTCCGCTATTGATAAAATTTATTGATGCTACGGAAAAACTGTCTATCCAGGTGCATCCTGCAGATGAACTTGCCAGGGCGAGGCATAATTCATACGGAAAAACGGAAATGTGGTATATTATCCAGGCTGAAAAGGATGCAGAGCTGATCTCAGGATTTAACAGAAAGGTTGATAAGGAAACATATTTAGAGCATTTTAACAATAATACTTTAACTGATATTCTCAACAATGTAAAAGTTAATAGCGGTGATGTTATTTTCCTCCCTGCCGGAAGGATACACTCAATAGGTGCAGGTATTTTACTGGCTGAGATTCAGCAGACATCCGATATTACTTACCGGATATTTGATTTTAACCGTGTTGATGCAGAGGGAAAACCCAGGGAGCTGCATACTGACCTTGCAGTAGATGCGATTGACTATACGTTTTACGATAATTATAAACAGGACTATATTAAAAAGGAAAATGAATCGTCTCAAATAGTCAAATGTGGATATTTTACCACCAATATATTGGATTTCAATATTACTGTTGAAAAAGACTATGTTAATCTTGATTCATTTGTTATTTATATGTGTCTTGAGGGAGAGTTTGAAATCAAATACTGCGAAAAGGAAATTGAGAAGGTAAAAAAAGGAGAAACGATTTTAATCCCTGCAGAATTAAAAAACTTAGAATTAAATCCTCTTATACAAACCAAAATACTTGAGGTATATATTGACTGAAATTAATATTAAGAAGCATTAACTAAATTTTTTTGGCACCTGTTATTTATCAGTTCTTATATATTTGTTTATTAATTACTTATGACTGTTATAAAGCAGACCAGATTCATTAAAAGCAGTACTTCGGCTGAAGCTTGTCCTAAGCCTCTTTATCCCGAATATGCATTTCTCGGAAGATCAAATGTCGGTAAATCTTCATTGCTTAATATGCTTGTGAACAGAAAGAATTTTGCAAGGATCTCAAATACTCCCGGCAAGACTTTATTAATAAATCATTTCATGATAAATGACGAATGGTACCTTGTTGATTTGCCATGTTACGGTTATTCAAGGACCTCTAAAAAGACCAGGAATAATATTGTACAGCTGATAAACGGCTATCTTCTGAAAAGAAAGAATTTATTTTGTTTGTTTTTATTGCTGGATTGCCGGCATGAACCTCAGAGTATAGACCTTGAGATTATTGAATGGATTGGCGCCCACAAGATTCCATTTGTAATCTGTTTTACAAAGACAGACAAGCTGTCATCCTTAAAGCTTCACAAAAACATTGACAATTATAAAAGAGTATTAATGCAGACTTGGGAATCCCTGCCTCCTGTTTTCTTAACATCGTCGTTAAAAAGATTAGGCAGGGAGGAAATACTGAGTTTTATTAGCAAAACAAACAGCACTGTTAATATTTAGATCATTTTTTTGATTACTAATAATTTAGTTTTTGAAAGTATATTTTTACTTTTACATCGCCGAAATATTAAATTCACTACTCGTCAATTAATGAAGATATGAAAATCAAAGCCCCTGTAAAGTTTTTTGCCGGCCGTGCAACGACTTATCTTGCAGAAAAAATAATTAAGAGTTTTGGTACTGAGCTAGGCAAAACCTCTGTCCTGGAGTTCAGTGACGGTGAATTTCAGCCATATTATGAAGAATCCGTAAGAGGATGCCTTGTTTTTATTGTCCAGTCAACATTTCCTCCATCTGATAATCTCATGGAGCTGCTGTTAATGATTGATGCTGCAAAAAGAGCATCTGCATTTCAGGTAGTTGCTGTGATGCCTTATATGGGGTATGCCCGCCAGGACCGCAAGGATAAACCCAGATGTGCCATCGGCGCAAAGCTTGTTGCTGATCTGTTAACGGCCAGCGGGGTTGACAGGGTCATGACAATGGACCTGCATGCTGACCAGATACAGGGATTCTTTAATGTTCCTGTTGATCATTTGTATGCCTCAACATTATTCGTTCCTTATATAAAAAGCCTGGAACTTGAAAATCTGATTATTGCAGCACCTGACATGGGGGGTACAAAGAGGGCAAATGCTTATGCAAGGTTTCTTGGCTGTGAGATGGTAATATGTTATAAGCTCAGAAAGAAAGCCAATGTTGTGGAGGAAATAAGAGTTATCGGAGAAGTCAGGAATAAGGATATTGTCATTGTAGATGACATGATTGATACTGCCGGCACTATCTGCCTTGCAGCCAACCTCATGAAAAATGAAGGTGCAAGAAGCATACGTGTTGTAGTGACTCATCCTATATTATCAGGACCTTCTTACGAGAGAATTGAAAAATCAGCGATTACGGAAGTAGTGGTAACTGACTCGATCCCCCTGAGAGGGCAATGTGATAAGATAAAGGTAATTTCAATTGCTGATCTTTTCGCAGATGTTATCAATAAAGTATATAAATATAAATCAATAAGTGAGAACTTTATTGTATAATTATTATATTTGCACTCCTTTTTAAAAAAATTTTAGCATACTGATTTACTAATCAATATTATCATACGAAAAAGGGCAACAGATTTATAATTTTTTAAATTCAGAGATAATGAGAGTAATTGAGATAAAGGGTCAAATAAGAAAAGATACCGGTAAAAAGGTAACAAAGAAACTCAGGGAAGAAGGATTCGTGCCATGCGTACTTTACGGGGGAGAAAAAAATGTTCATTTTACAGCTCATCAGAACAGCTTCAAGGATCTTGTATATACACATCATGTTCATTTGGTAGTATTGAACCTGGAAGAAAAAAAATACAAAGCTATAATGCGTGAGATCCAGTTTCATCCTGTTACTGATATAATAATACATATTGATTTCGTTGAGGTATTTGATGATGTGCCTACTGTTGTTGATATCCCGGTTGAACTTACCGGAAACTCCATCGGCCTAAGGAACGGAGGCAAATTAAGGCAAAGAAGAAGAAGCTTAAAAATCAAGGGTCTTGTAGATAAGATACCTGATTCGCTCAAGATAGATATGACTGATATTGATATAGGGGATTATATAAAGATTGGTGATTTATCATTTGACGACCTTGAGATGATGGATCCCAAGAGGGTTATGGTAGCAGGTATTGTATCATCGAGGGTTGTCGCAAAAGGATTCTATGAAGAAGTTGAGGAAGAAGAGGTTGAAGAAGGAGAAGAAGTTGAAGGAGCTGAAGAAGGAGAAAAAGAAGAAGGCAAGGAAGAAGGCAAAGAAGAGCATAAAGGAGAGCATAAAGGAGAACATAAAGGAGAACATAAAGGAGAACATAAAGGAGAACACAAAGGAGATCACAAAGGAGATCACAAAGGAGATCACAAAGGAGATCACAAAGGAGAAGGCAAGGGAGATCACAAAGGAGATCACAAAGGAGAAGGCAAGGGAGAGGGCCAGGATGGAGCTCATTCATCAGGCCATGCTCATTCTGATAAAGGCAAAGAATCTTAAGGTACACTAAAGTTAGCAGGACAAGGGGGAGCACCCCTTCCGTCCACAAAGTTTGGCGAAAACAAAGAATCTAATAAAACACCGGATCACGCAGTACAAGAGGGAACAGTCCCCTGAGCCCATACCCAGTCTGACAGAAGCAAGGAATCTAATAAAACATCGGATCACGCAGTACAAAAGGGAGCACCTACTTCATGAAATACCACGGACCTGATGGTAAATAACTTTAGATAGCAACAATACAAACCGGAACAAGAGAAGTCACGCTCATCAAATTTGCCCCAATACAACAGTAGCAAGGAATCCCGGGGTACACTGAAGCACGTATGAAAATATTAATTACAACATAAACTAAAGAATTTATTCATACTATCAAAAAAATAAATAACTGCGATACACTGTTTTTTTATAAATTAGCGCTTCTGTCATTTTTAATAACAGGCTTCAAAAAGCTTTCTAAAAGCAATAGAATTGAAATATCTAATAGCAGGTCTTGGCAATTTTGGCGATGAGTACCAGGATACCAGGCATAACATAGGATACACAATACTTGATGCCCTGGCAGAGACATCTAATATTAACTTTGCTGACAAAAGATATGGTTTTATTGCCGAATATAAGTATGCCGGACGTATTTTCCTGTTGCTTAAACCTTCCACTTATGTAAACCGCAGTGGTCTGGCAGTAAATTACTGGTTGAAGAAAGGCAGGATTCCTGTTGAAAATCTTCTTGTTATTGTTGATGACATTGCCATTCCTTTCGGCACTTTACGGCTAAGGCCCGGGGGTGGTGACGGAGGCCATAACGGTTTATTCAGCATAAGCAACATTCTGGGACACCAGAATTACGCACGGCTAAGGTTTGGCATTGGCGATAATTATCCTTACGGAACGCAGGTTGATCATGTACTGGGCAAATGGAGCGATGATGAGGTGGACAAACTGCCTGAAAGGATATCTGTCTGTCATGATTTAATCCGAAGCTTTGGAAAGATAGGGATTGAGAGGACGATGAATGAGTTTAATTGATTTATTGTATTGCTAAATTGTTGTTAGCTATTCGCTGTTCGGGTTTCGCTGTTCGGGTTTCGC
>CAZFHF010000164.1:0-3378 GCA_964518655.1 uncultured Bacteroidales bacterium
ACACCCACAAAAACAACTACAAAAAAAAATACCACAAAGACTAATACCAATACCTCATCACTGGCTGATACTTCATGGCAGGTATGTTTGTGTAGCAAGAAAACCAAAGTGTTATAAATGCCAATTGACTGAGTATTGTAAATATAAAAACAAGACATCTGAAATTCCGAAGTTATAATCTATATGATAACCGGCATAAAAAACCCATATATTATATCAATATCTTAAAAGTTTTTAAATCTGAAACACTTTGTTAATTTTGTATTATTGGGTCTATAAAAAGAGATTATCTGAATGAAACTTCTCATTAGGTTAGTTTTCTTTATTGTCTTGCTGATATTTCCATAAGCATAAACACCATGAATACTGGGAACATTGAGTTTTCAATAATAAGTTATAAATATCCTTCTGTAATTGCACATAATATACTAAGTCTGTTTGGAGCTGCAGACCTTTATAAAACCCAATACAGAAGAAATGAAAAGAAAATACTGGCTGCAATGGATCATTTCCCTGATGATATCATGCAGGATGTATATGCAAAGAATATCTTCAATCTCAGTATTGGTGAGTATACCTGGTATCTGATAAACTGGAAACAGAATCTGGATCCGGCATACGACCAGTTACTAACTGATAAAATGGTCAATTATTAAAATAGTAATAAATATATATGAAGCCCTTTGAAAATAATATTCTGAAAAAATTGATTGTTAATATACTGGGTATAACTCAAATTTTGAAAATAAAAAAAAAGTATTAATTTTACTACAATTAAGAGTGCAAGGCATAGACAATAAATAATATTAAACCCAAAACCCATGCAAAGCAATCGTTTACATCTTATAATTATTAAGTATATTACATTATTTAGTGTTTTCATCTTATTCACAATCTGTGCTTCTGACAGAAAGAAAAAAGAAAACAAGGAACTGAATCTTGAAGACTTTATTTCCAAGGATGACATCTTTAATGATATTGACAAGGCAAAAAAGATTTTCTATTCTTTACCTTCGCCGCTTGAGACTGCCATGTTAATTAAATCTGCCGGAGCAAATTATGATGAAGAACTGTTAAACTCCCTGGACAACGTTGATAATTATTCAACAAACATGAGCATGGCCTTAAATCTGGGAATCTATACTACCGATTTAAGCTTTGCAAGTCTGTTTGATCAAACTCAAACATCCATAAAATACATGGAAGCTGCAAAAAAGATGGCTGAAGGGCTTGACATTACAGATGCTATTAATAGTGAGACAATCAAAAATCTTGAAGAAAACCTTAATAACAGGGATATTATTATGGACATAATATCCGAGACTTTTTTAAACTCCAGTTCATATCTAAAGGAAAACGACAGACAATCAGTAGCTGCTATTGTGTTAGTTGGCGGATGGATTGAAGGTCTATATATTGCTACCCAGCTTGTAGGTGATAATCTGACTGAAAATAAGCTTGTGGACAGGATCTCGGAACAAAAGCTCTCATTCAATCTGGTACAGAGGATGCTTGAAGATAATAGAGTTGACGAAAGCGGTGAAGAGGATGAAGATATTGTAAATCTTATGGTTCAATTAAAAAAACTAAAAACTGTTTTTGACAAGGTTAAGGTAGAAACTACAGAGATTAAAATAGAACCTAATGATGAAACTCATGTTACAACATTAAAATCTCAGACCAAGATAACAATTACACCAGAAGCATTTCATGAGTTAAAGGAAAGTGTTAAAATGCTTAGAACCAACTTTATCCAATAAATAAAATCATTATGAAAAAACAATTGCGGTTACTATTTATATTTTCAATTTTTGCATTTTGTGCTATTTCATTTACTAATGCCCAGTGTAAAGGATTTGCAAAAAAAATATGCAAGCTTGAATTGATACCTTTTATTCATGATGGTAATTATCATGCAGCAATATTAACAGAGGGCGAAGAAGCAGAATTATATAAAACCTTTTATTCAGGCCAGGATTACAGAATTGCAGTTTGCGGATCAGATGCTTTACCTGAGATTGAATTTCAGGTTATAGACACATATAAAAATATTCTTTTTGATAATACTAAGAATAAACTTACCAGGATCTGGGATTTTAAATTGGAAGCCAGCCAGCAGCTTAAAATTGCTGTTAAGGTACCATCCGGAAACGGGGAATCAGAATATCCGGCCAGCGGCTGTGTAGCCATTATGTTTGGATTTAAAGAAAAATAATAGATATAATAAACCTTTCTCAGGCCTATGTTGTTAAACATAGGCTTTTTCATTTCTGTTAAAACATTTGACTCATATATGCGTATATTATCCAAACACTAATTTTATGGTTGCTAAACAACCATGGTAAATTTTAAAGAGATGAAAAAAACTATTGCTGTAATTTTAATAATCGCCTTCTTCGCTTTTAGTTCATGCGAAGGATTATTTGATACAGATGGCGACGGATTAACAACTGAAGAAGTAATACAGGGACTCAAGAAAGCACTTGAAATTGGTACTGATACAGCTTCGATACTGCTGGGAAGATTTGATGGTTATTACGGGAATCCATTATTGAAAATACCACTTCCTCCGGAAGCCAGCATAATTGTTGATAATTTAAGCCTGTTACCGGTTGGCGAAGAACTTGTTGAAGATGTGATCAAAGGTATTAACAGGGCTGCTGAAGATGCTGCAAAGGAAGCTGCCCCTATATTTAAGAATGCAATTACAGGAATGACAATCTCTGATGCATGGGATATACTTAATGGGAATAATCCTGCTGTTGCAGTGAAAAGTGCTGAATCGTTTGATTCTATAGCTGCAACAGGATACTTTAAAGTAAAAACATACGACGCACTGATAGATTTATACTCACCTAAAATAAACGGAGCTTTGGAAAAAGACCTTTTAGGTGTTAATTATTCCCCCAATGATGCATGGGAAGATCTGACAGGGGCCTATAACCTGGTAGCCAATGGTACTGTGGGACAGATTTTAGGATTAAATCCGGTGACAACTGATATTGGAGAATACTGCACTGAGAAAGCTCTGGATGGTTTATTTTATAAAGTGGGTGAAGAGGAAAAGAAAATAAGGCGTAATCCGTTTCAATGGGCAATAGGTATTATTGAGAAAGTATTCGGATCAGTATTTAAGAAGTAGTATAGTTGGAGCATAATATTCAAATTCTAAATTTCAAATATCAAACTAATGATTGTCTGGAATTTGACAATTTTAAGCCAATAACTGTTATTTTAACTTGTCTTTAAGAAACATCCCCGTATATGATTTACTGCAATTTGCGATATCCTCAGGAGTTCCTTCATGTACAATATACCCCCCTTTTTCACCGCCTTCAGGACCCAGATCGATGACCCAGTCCGCTGACTTGATAATTT
>CAZFHF010000164.1:3388-7157 GCA_964518655.1 uncultured Bacteroidales bacterium
TGTGTTCAATAATTAATATTGTATGTCCCTTCCTTACCAATACATTAAAAGCTTCTAGTAATTTACGTATATCATGAAAATGGAGCCCTGTAGTAGGTTCATCAAAAATAAATATGGTTGGTGTGCTATTATTTTCAATACCTATAAATGAAGCCAGTTTTACTCTTTGACTCTCTCCCCCGCTTAATGTACTTGAAGACTGCCCCAGTTTAACATATCCCAATCCTACATCTGCCAGGGGTTTTAACTTTCTTACAATATTCTTTTCAGTATTGCCCTTTGACGATTCAAAAAACTCAATAGACTCATTTACGGTACATTCAAGAATATCGTGAATACTTTTCCCGTTATATTTAACCTCCAGTATTTCATCCTTAAAACGTTTTCCTTTGCAACTATCACAAACCAAAAATATATCTGCCATAAATTGCATTTCTACCTTTATAGTTCCTTCACCCTGGCACTCTTCACATCTTCCTCCATCTACATTAAATGAAAAATGCGATGGTTTATAATTATTATATCTGGAAAGCTGCTGACTGGCATACAATTTCCTGATCTCATCATATGCCTTGATATAAATTACAGGATTTGATCTTGAAGAACGGCCGATTGGATTTTGATCCACAAATTTTACGTCATTCAGGAGCGACAGATCTCCGTTTAGCATATCAAAATCCCCGCTTCTCTCCCCGTAATTATTAAGTCTTTTATTTAAAGCAGGATAAAGAATATCTCTTACAAGCGAGGATTTTCCTGAACCGCTAACACCGGAAATAACAGTAATAGTATTCAATGGTATTTTTACATTTATGTTCTTAAGATTATTTTGTCTTGCTCCTTTTATTTCAATATAATTATTCCAGTTTCTTCGGGATGGAGGCAACGGAATTTTTTCATGCCCGTTAAGATATTTGGCTGTTAATCCAACATCGTTCTTTAGAAGCTGGTTCAAAGGACCATGAAATACAATCTCTCCTCCGAATCTTCCGGCTAAGGGACCGATATCAATGATCTCATCTGCACATTTAATAATTTCTTCTTCATGTTCAACAACCATAACTGTATTACCTATGTTTTTAAGGTTTTGCAGAACTTTTACAAGAAGTTTAGTATCTCTTGCATGAAGCCCTATACTTGGTTCATCAAGAATATATAATGATCCGACAAGGCTGCTTCCCAAAGTTGTTGCCAGATTAATCCTTTGAGATTCTCCTCCGGAAAGGGTGCTTGATAACCTGTTTAAGGTCAGGTAGCTTAATCCGACGTTAATCAGATAATCCAACCGGTTATGAATCTCAACCAGTATTCTGCCTGCCACCTCTTTTTCATAAGTGTTCAATTTTAAATTCTTAAAAAACAATCTTAGTTCATTTACAGGCATTATAACCAATTCCTGTATGGTTTTCCTGTTTATTTTAACATATCCGGCTTCTTTCTTTAAACGTGTGCCTTTACATTCAGGACAGAATGTCTTACCCCTGTATCTCGCCAGCATTACCCTGTACTGAATTTTATATTTCTTTCTCTCAAGGTACTTAAAGAATGCATTTAACCCCCTGAAATATTTGTTCCCTTTCCATAAAATCTGTTTTTGTTCCTCTGACAGTTCGAAATATGGTTTATGGACAGGAAAGCCGAAAATTTCAGCGTTGTATATTAACCTGTCCTTCCATTTCTGCATTTTTTCCCCCTTCCAGCATACAATAGCATCTTCATAAACAGAAAGGCTTTTATTGGGAATAACAAGATCTTCGTCAATACCGATAATCTTACCGTAGCCTTCACAAAGTGGACATGCTCCAACCGGATTATTAAAACTAAACATATGTATTGAAGGTTCTTCAAATTTAATCCCGTCTGATTCAAAAACATTTGAAAAAGTTTTCACCTTAATATTATCATCATCCAGTACCCTGACAAGACATATTCCTTCACCAAGTTTATATGCCATCTGAGCTGAATCCGCAAACCTGCTTATTGAATCTTCATCATGGCTCATAATAATCCTGTCAACTACTATGTTGATTTTTGCATGCTCATTAATGCTTTTGCCTTCAATTACTTCACTGATTTTTTTAATATTTCCGTCAATCTCAATGCGAACAATACCCTGATAATTTAGATCTTTCATCTGCCGTATAAAACTTAGATTACCAGTTCTCGTTAACGGTGAAAGAATAAGCAGTTTCGTTCCTTCATTAAAAGATAAAATAAAATCAACAACATCCGATACTGTATTCTTTTTCACTTCCTTATTTGATACCGGGGAATATGTTTTGCCTATACGGGCATAAAGCAACTTTAAATAATCATAAATCTCTGTTGATGTGCCAACTGTGGATCGTGGATTTCTTGTATTTACTTTCTGCTCAATTGCAATAGCAGGCGGTATTCCCTTGATTAAATCAACCTCGGGTTTATTCATCCTTCCCAGGAACTGGCGGGCGTATGATGATAAACTTTCAATATATCTCCTCTGTCCTTCAGCATAAATTGTGTCAAATGCCAATGAAGATTTACCTGATCCGGAGAGTCCTGTAACAATAATCAGCTTGTTACGTACAATTTCCAGATTGATGTTTTTCAGGTTGTGCACACGCGCTCCGGAAATAATTATGGCATCCTTATTTTTGTCGGATTTTATACTCATTTATTCTGAAATTACTATACAGTTTGATTTTTAACAAATTTTAACTATTTTTAAACCGTAAAATTATTGGATATATATTAAAAAATATTTTACTTGCAATAAATTTTTTAACTACCACTAATTTCTAGGAGGACTGCTTATCGAGCGAATATCTACCACTTTATAATAGTAACATAAAAAGGAGGTAGTTGTGAAAACATATTATCGCTCTGATTATGAGCTTGTTAAGCAGTTCGTGAAAGGTGATCAATCCTGTATTGAACAATTAATCCGCAGATATAAATCCAAAGTATATACATACATTTTATTAATTGTTAAAAATCAACATCTGGCTGAAGATATCTTTCAGGAAACATTTATTAAAGTTATAAAATCATTATTGGACGGAAAATATAAGGAAAACGGAAAATTTCTTTCATGGGTTATTCGCATCGCACATAACCTTATAATAGATCATTACAGAAAAACAAAGCAATTAAACACTATATCGAGGGATGATTTTGAAGTAGATATTTTCAACTCCAAAAGGTTTTCAGGCATTACTATTGAAGATCATCTGATAAATAATCAAATTAACAGAGATATTAAAAATCTCATTGATGAACTGCCTGCTGATCAGAAAGAAGTAATTCTTCTAAGGCATTATTGCGGTCTAAGCTTCAAAGAAATTGCAGAACAGACTAATGTCAGTATTAATACCGCATTAGGAAGAATGAGGTATGCGCTTATCAATCTAAGAAAACTTATTAAAGAAAAAAAATTAAGCCTGGCTTTACAGTAGAAAAAAAATCCCGGATATTTCACAATAATTTTTTCACTTAGGCGTTAACGTTTCAAAATACCTCTTTTTTGTATAATTTATTTTTATTTGCCTATGGAAAAAACCTCTACTCTTTGTTATCTTATCAAATCTCTTTCAAATAATAATATCTCTGACGTACAAGGTTTGGAATCACTTTTTGATGAAGATGATGAAGATCTTAAAGATGTTTATGATTATCTTGATAATCTGAAATCTGACGTGCGTGAAGAAGTAATTCAAAAAGTCATTGAGTTTGCAAAAAACTACAAAGAGAAAACATTTAAATGAGTTAATCTATCATTGAGAAATTAGAG
>CAZFHF010000165.1:0-7157 GCA_964518655.1 uncultured Bacteroidales bacterium
TGATTATAAAGTAAATTGATATTGCAGTAGATGATTGTATAGATTTATTATAAAGAATAACAAATATTAATTACTAATTTAAAATTCTGAACGATGACAGTAGAGCTATCTGATGCAAACTTTGATGAGGTTGTATTAAAATCAGACAAACCTGTAATGGTTGATTTTTGGGCAGAATGGTGCGGCCCTTGTCGTATAGTATCTCCGATAATAAATGAAATTGCCGAGGAATATAAGGATAAAGCCCTTATAGGCAAGCTTGATGTAGATAGCAATAATGAAGTTGCAACAAGGTATGGCATACGTAGCATACCCACAATTCTTTACTTTAAGGATGGGGAGCTGGCACATAAGCAGGTTGGAGTTACACCCAAGGGGAATCTTGTTAAAAAACTGGAAGAGCTTTTTTAAAGAATTAAGCAAAACGAAAAAAGGCAAATTTGCTTTTATGCTCACTGTGAATAATATTCCAACTTATGTTAATCAGACTTTTTAAGAGCAGGCAACAATTTGGTATAATATTAATTCTTATTTTAACAATATCGTTTTGGCTGCCGTCTCTAATTTTTTATAAACCAGCATTATTTGTTTTTGATTTTTATCCGGCTCCTTTCTACAGGCCGCTGCAGTTTATTGAATATTATTACCCGGTAGCGTCAACTATATTCTCACTTGTTTTATTGATAATAATTGGTTTTATGCTTGCGAGATTGAATGTCCGTTTCTTCTTCATACAAACAAGAACACAGCTACCTGCATTTTTCTATATACTTATTTGCAGTTCTTTTATTCCTATGCACAGGATGAATCCAGCCTTAATAGGCTGTTTTTTTCTTGTTCTTGCTATATATAAAATATTTGACGCATATAAGAAGGAGAAGTTATGTTATAATTTTTTTGATGCGGCATTATTAGTATCTGTTGCCAGCCTTTTTTATTTTAATTACATATTTTTTATCGTTATTATATGGACAGGCTTAATTTTATTAAGACCTTTTATCTGGAGGGAATGGATCTTTACTATAATAGGCATATTGCTCCCATATATTCTGATATTATCATATTACTACCTGTACGATTATGATATTAACAGATTACTTGATACATACAGGAGCTATTTTTCATATAAAAGATATGATATAAGGTTTGATTTGTCCTATAAGCTGTTATTGTTATACTATTTATTAATGTTACTGATAGGCAGTGTATATATGGTAAGCGTCTATACTACCAAAAAAATTTATTCAAGAAAATATTTTATGTTTTTTTTCTGGGTCTTTATTATTACTATTGCTGTATATTTTATAATACCGTCAGCAGGCTATGAAATGATATTAATATTGTCAATATCATTATCATTTCTGTTTACTCACTATTATGTCAATATAAGATCAGGATGGATAAACGATCTTCTTTTCAACTTGTTTCCAGGTCTTCTTATATACCTAAGGGTGGTTAATATGTAATAGAGGAAGGATATCCTAAAATTTCTTCACCAGAGACAGGACGCCTACTGCTTCACCCGCTTTACCTTCTTTAAATGAAATAAAAACATGATATACTCCTGTTTTCTGGCATTTAAAATCAAAATAGGGAAATTCTTTTCCGGTAGCCTGAATAAAAGTGCTGCCTAACAATCTGTTCATATCCATTAGCTGAAGGACTGCATCGCCGTCAGATGTTGGAGCGGTACATATTGAAAATCTATACATGGCGTTTTTGCTTAAAATCATTGCAAATCTTGCGGTAGGGAGTGCTCCGCCAGGTGTGCCTGCATCCAGTTTTACTACAAAGTCTTTCAGATATGTAACATTCCCGGCATTTGCAGCACACTGGGCTACTAACTGAGTGAGATCCTGGGCGCTGGCTATTGTACTAAAAAAGAATAACGAAATAAATGCGGCTTTTATAATGTTTTTCATTATTTTATTGTTATTTGATTTTTCCTGGTTATTCCGGATATAAAGGCTATATGCTAATAAGCTTGTTTCTTATTTCTTCAGCAGTTGCAATAATGTCCTGTAATTGCTCATCTGATATTTTAACAACACTTTCTTCATGCTGAATTATTATTAACATTCCGTTTTCTTCCCTTGGCTCAGGTTCTCCGGGGATATAAGTTATCTCGACATTTTTAAATTTGCCATTTATTGTTTGCAGGTCTTTCAATAAATCAGCAAAGAGCTTATCCTTGCTATAATTATTTACGATAAGCAGCAGTTTTTCAAGGATTATTTTCTGCTCGCCAATTCTCTCAGCAAGGTCAGGGTGTGGTGAGTCTTTAGCAACCTGAGTTGCCAGGTATAATCCTTCAATCCATACTCCTGTAATTATAAGAGCACTTAAACTGCTTCTGTTATTGTCGCGCAGATACTGGTCCATTTCATTGAAACTATGCAGAGACATATACATCAATGAATCAAGGTTCTGGTAGTTCTGAGCAAGTCTTTTAAGAATAGTAAAATCAAAAAACTGCCCTACCCGTATTTCATCAGCCAGTGTTTTTATTGCTGAAATATATTCAATTACTGAGGCAGTCTTGTTGTACATGTTGAGGTAACCCAGATCTGCACCAAATACTCCCAGATTTAAAGCCTGTTTAAAGCTTGTAGATAGCTTATCAACATTATCAGTGGGGGCCAGGTAGCGGTTTGAAAATTCTATCCCCAGATCCTTAACAAGTGCAGCCATCTCAACCGGAGATGATACACTCTGTATAATATCATCTATAGCCTCTTTTGATATTTCCAGTTCTCCTTCAATAAGTTCTGACTCATCTATTTCAAGGGTTTCTGTTTTGTTTCCGCCGGATTTACATGATATTATCATGAATAAGGTAAGCAGTATAATCAAAAAATTTCTTATCATGGCTTATATTATTATAATTTATACAAATTTAGCAATGAACATAAAGATATCAAAAAACTAACTCTTTTAAAATCTAATTTTGTCTTTTTAGTCTGTTTGACATATTAATAAGTTTCTTCAGCGATTCATAATAAAGCATTATATAAAAAAGAACTGTCAGTATCCATACAAATACTATATTAAACCGGTATGTATCATAATATCTTCCCCAAAAGTGTTTTTTCGGGGAGAATAAATGTGAACGAAAGTCAAGCTTTGATTTAACAACCGGGTCCTCGTATATAGGATCGATATGTTGAATAAGTTCATCCCGGAATTCAAGAATTTTGTTTGTTTCGTATACTTTCTTAACAATATCGGTAATTGCTTCGTTATGGTAATTATCTCTGAACCTGTAGTATATCTCAGGTTTTCTTTCCAGGTTCGTGTTTATTATTTTTTGCTTTTTGCTTTCTGCAACTGAGAACATATTGCCATAATACCTGTCTAGTTCACTTAGATAAATATGCACTTTTCTTGAGATGCTGCGGTTAAAAAGATCTGGTTTTAGTTTATCAGGAGTTTCAAATTTGATCTCAGGTACTTTTTCTGTTTCTTTGACAATCTCATTGCGTATTACTTTCAAAGCAACTTCAGAATCTTCTATCATACCTTTTGCTGACAGCTCATTATTAACAGTTTTCAGTCTTTTTCTTAGTTCGGGTATCCAGTAAACTTTTTTGAAATCTGCCTGGCTTATCATTTTATCATATTTGTAAAATGTCTTATTGAACTTATTATCTTTGAACTGGTGAACCATAAGAGCTTCATAAGTCCATTTTGTAACCATTATCTCCGCTATCCATGGCACCTTATCCACCCTGCCTATATTCCTGTTTAATTTGTCAAAGCTGAACATAGCCCCGCTGAGGATCATCATTGGTATCATCAACAGGGGTATGAGAATGTAAATAGTGACTGCCGAACTGAAGGAGGCTGAAATATTTAAACCAAGCATATTTGCAAAGGCAGCTGTTGAAAACAGGGCCAGCCAATATTCAAAATACATTTCTCTAATACCAAGTATGGAATTTCCTATTATAACAAACATAAATGATTGTATAGCGGATATAACAAAAAGAATAAGAATTTTTGATATAAGGTAGCTTGAACGACTAAGATTAAGAAATGCTTCACGTTTGAGCATCTTTCTGTCTCTGAATATTTCTTCGGCACTAACCATAAATCCCAGGAATAATGCGACTATTAGTGCCATGAATATGAATATGGGGATATTCTCATTTACACGGAATATATAAATGTTAGACTTGGGATCCTCAATATAACGGATTATGTATGATAAGATAAAACCCAACACCGGCGCTTCAATCATGCTTATTGCAAGATACTGCGTATTACTGATTTTAGAAAGGAAGTCCCTTATTGAATATATCCTGAACTGCTTGAACCAGTTAGGAATTTTTAAATTACTTGGGGGAGCATCTTTAATATGTTTACTTTCTCTAAGTTTAATATTATTATTATAATGGTCATGCCATTTATGAGGTGATACTTTTCGGGAATCTGTATAATTTCCAAATTCATCAACAACTTTTGCCTCAATAATATTAAACAGCAGCTCGGGGTTGACATTACCACATGTCGGGCATTCTCCTATTTCACTATTAATCTGGGCATCGAGGCGCTTAAAGTACATCACAGCTTCAACAGGATTACCATAATAAATCATATATCCGCCATCATCAAGAATGATCATTTTGTCGAACATCTTGTAGATATCCGAACTTGGCTGGTGTATAACGACAAATATCAGTTTACCCTTTAAGGTAAGCTCAAGCAGTAGATCCATCACATTTTCCGAGTCTCTTGAAGATAATCCTGATGTAGGCTCATCAATAAAAAGGATTGATGGTTCCCGTATTAATTCAAGAGCAATATTCAGTCTTTTTCTTTGGCCGCCGCTTATTGTCTTGTTGAATGGAGAGCCAACCTTAAGGTGTTTCTTGCTGTTTAATCCCAGGTTATGGAGGGTTTTATCAACCAGTTCAACTATTTCTTTATCTGACTTATCTTTGAAGCACAGTTTTGCATTATAATACAGATTCTGAAACACTGTTAATTCTTCCAGCAGGAGATCATCCTGCGGTATTAATCCAATAACTCCTTCAAGCTTCTCCTTTTTCTTATGAAGATCAATGCCATTAATAATTACCTTACCTGCCGATGGTTTTTCTATTCCTGAGAGAACATTGAGCAAAGTTGTTTTTCCGGCACCGCTTGCCCCCATAATTCCAATTAATCTGCCATGACCTTCAGAAAAAGTTATATCCCTGATACCAATGTTTCCATTTGGAAATTTAAACTCCAGTTTCCTTGCAGAATAAGATATCTGGCTTGTTGTTATATCGGCAAGGAAATGTGCTGCGACATCACTGTAATATACGGGAGCTCCTTTTGGCAATTTTACGGTACTGCCGTTAGCAAATAAATATATTCTGTCATTTCTTATTGGTAATCCGTTGAGAAATAGATCTTCTGTTCCTGTATATTTCAGAAAATACAGGTCAACGCTCAATATTCGAAGGATGAAAATACTGGTATCAAGCTCTTTGGTAAGTATTTTTTTTGCATTGATATACCTTGTAGGATCATCATTAATAATTAAAATATTTATATCATCCAGTTCATTAGGCTCGGTTTTAATTACAAATGATTCGATACTAATAAATTCCTCTTTTGTTACTTTAAATACCTCGGCCACAGTATTTATGATTGCCATACGTTGATCCGTAAACTTACGGTCAGCATTGACAATTTCGAATAGTCGTACAAGAACAACTACTTTTTGTTTCTGGGTAAGTGTTTTATTAATCTTTTTACAAAGGCCGAGAATTCTTACGGAGTCTCTTACGGAAGTAAGTTTTTTCTTATTCTTGTCCTCTTCTTCATCTTCAATATCATCACCATCCATGCCTGCATGTTCTTCGAAGAGCTTGTAGTATTCTTTTACTTCTTCATCACTAAGCTGTTGCTGAAGAAAATTCTTTACATATTCAACCTGAGTGGTTTCAACCCCTTCATCTTGCTTTGCAATTATTGCAAACAATTGCATTAAAGCCCTTAGAATCTCTTCACTCATTAACTAGGCTGGTTTAAGAACTAAGTGAGAAATAAGTTATAATTATTATGGTGAATAGCTTACCTGTTCAAATGGAACATCAACTATATCAGCATATTCCTCTCCTGCTTCTTCCATATCTTCATCATCTTCGGGGTAATGCCAACGAATTAGCACATTGTTTCCATTTTCGTGCATTTCTTCGAGTTTCATTAAAATGTCGAGCAATAACTTTGATGACGCAGTATTAAAATACGTTAACTTAAAATTAAAAACAGTCTTATCATTTGGATTTTCTGAATACTCATTTAACCAATTCAAGACCGGTTCATAAAATGCAGTAACATCTTCAGGTAATGAACGTCCGGAGATTTCCATAATTTTATTTTCTGCGTCTAAAATTATTTTAGGAGTATCTTCCGTTCCTTGAATCTTAATTGTTTCCATAGTATATATTTGTTTAAATCTCTTCTCTAGCTATAGTTGAAGTTAATAAAAAGAATGAAGTATCGTCAGAGATAGGCAGAAAGTGGTATTCCAGTTCTTTGCCTGTTTTTCTTTTTATATCAATAAATCCAAGTCCAGCACCGCCTTTACTGGATAATCTTCCTTCCTTCATTTGTTTCTTGTATAATTGCTTAAGTTCATCTTTGTTCATTCTGTTGATTGTCTCAAGCATTTCAGTGAGTTCTTCAATCCTGTCATTTTCAACAGCGTTACCAGTGGTTACGCTATATTCATTTTCTCCTTTACTTACAAGAAAGATACCTCTTCCTGAGAACAGGTAATCATCTGATGTGAAGTCTTCAGCATGCTTGCTTATATTCTGCAAACATTCTACCATTACATGAAATACCTTTCTTTGAACGGATCCCGCTTCATCGTCTTTAGCCATATTTGATTCTGTTAAAGAAGTAAAAGCTTTGGTTATCTGGTGTGTAATTTCACCTTCATAAACCAGAGTAATTTCATGTGCTTTCATTGTTTTGTAAAATTCATATACAAACTCAAGAAAACCTCTGATATCTTTTTTATTGTCCATAATATAATTAATAATTTATTTACTTTTAAAATTCAATGCCAATTAATAAGACATCGTCAATCTGCTTATTTTCACCTCTCCATTTTTCAAAATCTTCAGCAAAATAAGCATTATATTTTTCCATTGACA
>CAZFHF010000166.1:0-7138 GCA_964518655.1 uncultured Bacteroidales bacterium
TCATTTATTATACGTACTTCATGGCTTTACTAGACTTTTGGAAATAATTATGTCAAGACAATGTTGAGGCTTGTTGAAAACAGGGATGAGCTGAATGTGGTATTTGATCAGATCGGAACACCGACATATGCCGGGGATCTGGCACAGGCAATTCACAGGATCATTAACTTGTCGTTGGAGGATAGCAGTAAGTTCGTTACCGGGATATATCATTACTCAAATGAAGGCGTTTGCAGCTGGTATGATTTTGCTGTTGAGATAATGAATATTGCAGGCATTAATTGTAAGGTATTACCTATTGAATCATCACAATATCCGCAACCAGCAAAAAGACCTTTATACAGCGTACTAAACAAAAATAAGATCAAATCTGTTTTTAATATTAATATCCCTCACTGGAAGGAAAGCCTGAAGCAATATTTCAGTATATCAGAATCTGATTGAGTATATTAAAAATTTATAATTTTACATCTTGTTATTTATTGTTTATTAATAGGTTATGAATAAGGATGATTTAATACAAATGGTCAGGGAAAAAGCCGGCAAATGGCTTGCCCCGGTATTTGATGAAGATACCAGGACACAGGTTAATTATCTTCTTGAGAATGATGAGGATGAGTTGGTAGACTCGTTTTACAGGGACCTGGAATTTGGCACCGGCGGGCTGAGAGGTGTTATGGGCGTTGGAACCAACAGGATGAATATTTATACTCTTGGTATGGCGACCCAGGGACTTAGTAATTATCTGAAATCAGAATTCGCAAAACCGGATTCCATCAAGGTAGTTATTGCCCATGATTCAAGAAATAACAGCCGCTTGTTTGCAGAAACTACAGCAGGTATTTTTACTGCAAATGATATCAGGGTATATCTATTTGACAGTTTACGGCCCACACCAGAACTTTCTTTTGCCATTAGGCATTTAAAATGCCAGGCAGGAGTGGTGATAACGGCATCACACAATCCTAAAGAATATAACGGTTATAAGGTATACTGGGAAGACGGGGGACAAATCATTAGTCCGCATGATAAGAATATCATCAGGGAGGTGCAGAAGATCAGTTCAGTTGATGAAGTAAGATTTAAGGGCGATGACAGGAAAATTGAAATTATTGGCAATGAAATTGACGATATATATACCGACAGTGTCAAATCATTGTCACTTTCCGCAGATGTCATATTACGGAATAAGGACATGAAGATAGTATATACACCAATTCACGGCACCGGAGTCAAGCTGGTACCTATGGCGCTTAAGAAATTCGGATTCACGAATGTTATTTATGTTCCTGAGCAGGATGTTACAAACGGGGATTTCCCTACCGTCAGATCCCCGAATCCTGAGGAAGCTGAAGCATTGAAGCTGGCAATTAAAAAAGCTGAAGAGACAGATGCGGACCTGGTGATGGCAACGGATCCTGACTGCGACAGGGTAGGTGTTGTTATAAAGGATAATAAGGGCAGGTATATGATTATTAACGGTAACCAGGCTGCCGCATTGCTTATTAATTATCTCTTAAGCCGGTGGGCAGAGAAGAACAGGCTGAAAGGTAAAGAATATATTGTAAAAACAATAGTAACAACGGAGTTATTGGCTGATATTGCTGAAAAATATAATGTGGAGCATTTTGATGTGCTCACAGGATTCAAATATATCGCTGATGTTATTAAACAGCTTGAGGGTAAAAAGATATTCATCGGCGGGGGAGAGGAAAGCTATGGTTACCTGGCCGGCGAATTTGTCAGGGACAAGGATGCTGTGATATCATGTGCCCTTATTGCTGAAACAACAGCATGGGCTAAAGACCAGGGTAAGTCGATGTTTGACCTGCTGATGGATATTTATGTTGAGTATGGAATGTATAAAGAAAAGCTGATTACGGTTACGAAAAAGGGAAAAGAAGGTGCAGATGAGATACAGAGGATGATGAAGCAGTACAGAGAAGATCCGCCTCAGGAGTTAGGGGGATCAAGGGTTGTTAATGTAAGGGATTATCTGGATGAAAGATCCCTTGGGAAGATAAACAGCGAGAACGGAGGAATAATAATACCAAAGGCAGATGTTATCCAGTTATTTACTGAGGACGGAACAAAAATCTCAGTCCGCCCTTCCGGCACCGAGCCTAAAATAAAATTTTATTTCAGTGTTAAGGATGTTCTTAAGAATGCAGGCAATTATGAAGAAATGAATGAACTGCTTGATAAAAGGATCAATTCCATTGTAGAAGAACTGGGAATATTGAAATGAAAAAAATAAATAATCATGAAATCATACAGAAAAGAACTATGGTTTGAAACAAGCCAGAGAAGGCAGTTGATAAATATTACTCCTGAGATTCAGGCTTGCCTGGCTGAGAGCGGAGTAAAAGAAGGGCTGTGCCTTGTAAACGCTATGCATATTACAGCCAGCGTGTTTATCAATGATGATGAACCGGGACTGCATCATGATTTTGATGTGTGGCTCGAAAAACTTGCACCTGAGAAACCATATTCCCAGTACCGGCATAACGGATTTGAAGATAATGCAGACGCCCATCTTAAAAGGACAGTCATGGGCAGGGAGGTGGTAGTTGCTATTTCTGACGGGAAGCTGGACTTCGGGCCCTGGGAACAGATCTTCTACGGCGAATTTGACGGTAAAAGAAGAAAAAGGGCGCTGGTGAAAATCATAGGTGATTAAAAAGGGGACAGTCACCTTATTAATAATAATTTGTATATTGAGTTTTGTGATTTTTAAAATTGTAAGGTGAAAAACATATTTTCTATACATATCTTCATAATATCCCTGGGCATAAGTGTCCTGTCCTGCAAAAAAGATGATGTAGTAAATTACGTCATCCTTGAAAATTTTGAACAGGATATAGTTAATTTAATTAATGTATACAGGGATACTACCGGGAAGAATACACTTGCAATTGACAGTATTGTGTTGAGAGAAGCCAGGATACACAGTATAAACATGGCAACAGGCAAAACCCCGTTTGGGCATGACGGATACCAGATGCGTGCGGAGACTATTTTTGATGAAACAGGAGGTACAAGCTTTGGCGAGAATGTTGCCGAGGGCAATTACCCTACGGCGGATTATTTTATTGATAGCTGGCTGAACAGCCCCTCACACAAAGAAAATATTGACGGTGACTATAATTATACCGGCGTTGGCGTAGCCGAAACAGAAACCGGCATTAAATACTGCACACAGATATTCCTGAAAAAGTGATTTTCGTATTTCGTTATTCGTAATTTGAGATTTGTGATTTATTTGATGCTTGTTATTTGGAATTTGCAATTTATTTGATATTTGTATTTTGGAATTTGTAATTTTGCATTAGCTGTTTTCCGGAAAAAACCTGTCAGAAAAATTCACCAGGTACAGCCGTTTTGTTGCCCTTGTAAGTGCTGTATACAGCCATCGCAAATATTCAATGTCAATCATATCTTCAGTAATATATCCCTGATCCACAAATACTGTGTTCCACTGCCCTCCCTGGGCTTTGTGGCATGTTATGGCATATGCATACTTTACCTGCAACGCATTGAAATATTCATTATTTCTGACTTTTTCATAACGCCTTTTCTTTGGTTTTATATCCGGGAAGTCTTCCATAACAGCATTAAAAAGCCTCTTATTGTCCTCATTGCTCATAGCGGCAGAATCAACAGTCAGGGTGTCAAGTATAATTTTCACATCAAGTTCTATATTGTAGTCAATAAGCCTGATAGTCACATCGGCAAAACGAAAGCCATATAAATCATAATATTTATAAATTCTAAGTACCTCTATTATATCTCCGTTAGCAATAAAATCAATATCCTCACTTTCGTATGACCAGAAATAATTGTTCTTTACCACCATCAAAATATCTCCCGGCACAAGCTCTTCCTCATAGCTAAGTATTTGATTTCTTATACCCTGGTTGTATTTATTTGCCCTTTTATTTGATCTGCAGATTATCAGTGATTCATGTATTCCGTATTTATCGTATGCAATTGAGATTTCTTCAGACAGCTCACTGCCTCCTATACTTATTATATCATCAAAACCTGATATACTAAATTCCGGAAACTTTACAATATTGGAAGATATATTGGTTCTTATATTTGTGGCATTATAAAGGATGCCGGAGTCCATTGCCTGACGCAATACCTCCGTCAATTCAACATACTCAGTATGCAGGCCATATGATTCCAGCTTTTTATTATCCAATGCAGGGCTGTCACTTATTCCCACCGGAGGCAACTGGGCTGTGTCCCCGATAAGAATAAGCTTACATCCGGAGCCGTTATAAACATATTTAATTAAATCATCAAGCAACCGTCCTGAGCCAAATAATGAGATTACAGCAGGCTGGTTTGAGATCATTGAAGCTTCATCAACAATAAAATATGTATTTGTATGCATATTCTTCTCCAGGACAAATTCACCAAAGCCATCCTTTGATGATTTTTGCCTGTATATTTTTTTATGAATTGTCCATGCAATTTCCCCGGAATAGGAAGTCAGCACTTTTGCAGCCCTTCCTGTTGGTGCCAGCAGGACAGATTTGATTTTTAGCTTTCTGAAAGTCTTTACAAGGGCACTGATTGTTGTTGTCTTACCTGTCCCGGCATATCCCTTTACAATAACTACTTTGTCCTTTTCCCTGTTGATCACAAAATCAGAAAGAATATCAATAAGTTTTTCCTGGCTTTTTGTCGGATTGTTTTCAAGCTCATTAATGATAAGCGATGCTAATTGGATTTTTAACATTAGCCGGTAATAATTACTAATTATAAAATTTTAAATCTAATTTTTTTTGTTAAATTCGCAGGGAAACATATTAAAATAACTAAAATCCGGATCTATGATAATCTATGTAATTCTCCTGATTATATTCATAATTGCTGCGGGTATATTCTTAAACCCGTTTGTTATAAAGTATCCCAAAAGTAAGCCAATTATTCAAATAATATTTGGTATTGCTATAATAATATTAGCATATTTAATCTGGGAAAGCATTCAGAAACCGATACGTTTTAACAAGGAAAAAGACGTACGAGAAGTCGCTACGATTGACAAATTAAAAGATATCAGAACAATACAAATTTTATACAAAGACAAGTACGGAAAATTCACAGGCAGCTTTGATACACTTATTAACTTTGTTAATCTGGATTCCATATCAATACCAAAGAAGGATTATCTTCCCGGATGGGATCCTGACACATATACTGAAAGGGAGGGAATTAGACTGGGATTGATAAAAGTCGAAAATGCATATAAGAAAGTCCTTGACTCACTAAAACACCATTTGATAACAAAAGATATTGATGAATTACGGTATATTCCTTTCACTGATCATTCGAAATTTGTAATGGGTGCAGGTGAAGTCATGACTGGCTCCAAAGTAAGGGTTAAAGTATTTGAAGTTTATGCATTATACGATACACTCTTAAATGGCCTGGATAAGCAACTTGTAATAAACTATATTGACGAAAGGGAAAAAATAGTTAAATTTCCGGGACTTAAGGTTGGCTCATTGAAGGAAGCCACAAACAATACTGGAAATTGGGAAAAATAAGGCTTTCCGATGCCTGAAATCGATTTAATTGATATATCATTAGATAAGGATAACACTCAGAATTACCATTTCTCCATTCAAGCTGACTTGAATGGATTTTCTTTTTGTATTCTTGATATAGATAAAAAGGTATATCTTGGGCTTAAGCATTACAGCATTAAGGATATATACAGCATTAACGATTATACTGACAGGCTGGTAAAAATATTTGACAATGATATATTGCTCGGTTTCCCGTTTGGGTCAGTAAGTTTTATCTATCTTACACAAAAATCAATTCTTATACCTGAAAGCTACTTTGATAAATCAAACCTTAAATCATATTTTGAATTTAATCACAGCATAAGTGAACTGGATGAAATAAATTATAATTTACTGAGCGATATTGATGCGTATAATGTATTTGTCATTCCCAGTTACGTTGCAAATGAAGTAATTAAAAGGTTCAGGGATGCAAAGCTATATCACCAGGCAACGCCATTTATCAGAAGTATTTTTGAAAAAGATGCTGATAAAGAAAATGACGGTGTTTATGTTAACATGAACAACAGATTTATTGATATTGCAGTAGCAGGTAAAGGCAAACTGAAACTTTATAACACTTTTCAATTTCAGAATGAGACTGATCTGCTGTATTTTATTTTATATGTTTATAAGCAGTTGAATTTAGACACTCAGACAAATAAATTATATATCTCCGGTGAACTTAGTGATAATCAGCAAATCTTCAGGTCATTAAAAAAATTCATTAATACTGTATATTACCTCGAGCCTTTTGATTTCACATTTTCCGGTGCGTTGGCAAAACTAAGCAAACATAAATATCTTAACTTATTCAATCTTGTTAGTTGCGAATAATAAGCGGACAATATAAAGGTAAGCGGATACCGGTGCCAAAACATTTTAGTGCAAGGCCGACCACTGATTTTGCAAAGGAAAATATGTTTAATATTATCAATAATTATTTCGATCTCGATGAAATTAATGTCCTTGATCTTTTTGGGGGAACAGGAAGCATAAGCTATGAATTCGCATCCAGGGGATGTCCTGAAATTGATCTTGTTGAAAATAATTACAGGACTTATATTTTTATCAGGCAGGTAATTGATAAGCTGAACCTTTCAGCAATAAATCCCATTAGATCTGATGTTTTCAGATACATTAAACGTTGCAGCAAAACCTATGATTTAATATTTGCCGATCCTCCCTATAACCTGCTTCAGCTTGAGAGTATGCCTGATATGATATTTGACTATAAGCTGCTTAAACACCGGGGCTGGTTCATCCTTGAGCACTCAAGGAGGCAGGATTTCAGCTCACATAACTCTTTTTTGGAAAAACGGGTGTATGGAGGTGTAAATTTTAGTATTTTCAGGTTTGTTAAAAAATAACAACGTATAATTATTTTTTTACAGCTATTAGTTTGGTTCTAATAAAATATGCATTATTTTTGTGGCGCAATTTTAGCAAGGTCACGTAGTTCAGCCTGGTTAGAATGCCGGCCTGTCACGCCGGAGGTCGCGGGTTCGAGCCCCGTCGTGACCGCAAATAAGAAATTAAACCTCTTGTTAGCTTTG
>CAZFHF010000167.1:0-7136 GCA_964518655.1 uncultured Bacteroidales bacterium
GGTAGATTGTGCGGATATTATATCATCAATAAGGCCTTTCTGCTCATATTCAAACACATATTGAATTTTTGATGGGTGCAGTTCCAGCTCTTTGGCAGACTCACTCATAATCTCTTTTGTAATATACCTCCAGTCAATATCTTTACCTTTAACAAACATTTTTCGTGTCAGGCTTTCAGCAAGACTTTGTGCAACTTTTCTGCCCGGACACCCAAATTCACGGGATATAGTAATTACCGGGCCAGGTTCTTTTTCTTCACGTCCTCCTTCCTTCATTCTCTCTGACATATATTTCATTAAATCAAATCTCATAAATAGTAGATTAATAAGTGATTATTTATAAAGTTAATATTTAATAAATACATTTCAAAATTTTTTGAGTTACGTAACTTAATAAGTATTATTAATTCTGCAATACGATCTTTGTATTTATTAAATATATAAAGCAAATGAAGACTGCTGATTACTGGATTAAAAAACTTAAATTATTACCTCATCCGGAAGGAGGGAATTGCTTGATATGTACCCGGAATAAAGCGAAGTAATTAAAAAACTGACAAGGGAATAGCTTAAATAAGTGATTTTTTTCAGTTATTTGTTAATTTTAGAATGAAAAATCCTAATACTCTAACCAAACTGATAATTTGAAATAATGTCAGAAACAAAAAATCTCAGACTACTGCGGGACGCAATACGCACAATCCCGGACTTCCCGAAAAAGGGAATACAGTTCATGGATATAACCACAGCCTTGAAGGAGCCTTTAATATTTAAATTTCTGGTCGATCACATATCAGGATATTACAAAGCAAAGAATATTACAAAGGTTGTTGCTGTTGAATCCAGGGGTTTTATAGCTGGCGGGGCGATAGCAACGCAGTTAGGTGCCGGATTCGTGCCGGTAAGAAAGCCCGGGAAGCTGCCTGCTGAAACATACTCTGCAGTTTATTCCCTGGAATATGGTGAAGACAAGCTTGAAATTCATAAAGACGCGCTTGGCAGTGATGATGTAGTATTGCTGCATGACGACCTGCTTGCAACCGGGGGCACAACATCAGCGGTAATCGGACTGATCAAAAAATTTGGAATTAAGGAAATATATATAAATTACATCATTGAGCTGGATTATCTGAAAGGCAGGCAAAAGATCGGGGATGAATACGAAATTTATTCACTGGTAAATTTTTAAAAAGAAAATTACTCCGGAAAATAAGAATAAGTTTTGGATTTTGGTTATAGAACCTGTCTCATAAAATCCCGGTCACTATTGCTAGATCAAACAGCTCCCTGTCATTTCTTCAGGTTGTTCTATTCCCATGACTTTCAGCAGGGTAGGTGCCACATCAGCCAGTACACCGTTTTTAATCTTGCTGTATTTATCACTCACCAGCACGCATGGTACAGGATTTAATGAATGTGCTGTATTTGGAGAACCATCCTCGTTTAATGCGTTGTCAGCATTGCCATGATCAGCTATTATCATTGCCGTATAACCATTTCTTTTTGCAGCATCAACAACCTCACCGAGGCATGAGTCAACAGTTTCCACTGCTTTCCATATAGCTTCATATACACCTGTATGGCCTACCATATCACAGTTTGCAAAATTAAGGCACACAAAATCAAATTTTTGTTTGTCCAGCTCCGCAACAATGGCATTTTTAACCTGGGGGGCGCTCATTTCAGGTTTCAGATCATACGTGGCAACTTTTGGCGAATGGATCAGTATCCTCTCCTCATTTTTATACTTGTCCTCCCTTCCCCCTGAGAAGAAGAAGGTCACATGTGCATATTTCTCAGTTTCGGCAATACGTAATTGCTTCAGCCCTGATTTTTCAATCACCTCACCCATGGTCATATCAACATTTTCCTTATCGTAGATTATCCTGATCCCCTTAAAAGAATCATCATACCTTGTCATTGTCAGGTAATAGAGCTTCATGCTCTTCATCTGGCAATCGGGAAAATCTTCCTGGGTTAAGGCCGTGGTAATCTGCCTGAGCCTGTCAGTCCTGAAGTTAAAACAAATGACCACATCCCCCTCCCGGATTGTTCCCAGCGGTTTATCCTTTTCATCAACAATGACTATAGGTTTAATAAATTCATCCGTTACCCCAGCTTCGTAAGATTCCTGTATTGCCTTAAGCACATCCCTTGATTTCCTTCCAATGCCGTTAACCATCAGGTTATAGCCTTCTCTTATCCTTTCCCATCTCTTATCCCTGTCCATTGTGTAGTACCTGCCCGTTAGCGAAGCAATAACACCATTCGAATTCTTCAGATGATCCTGAAGCTCCCTGACAAATCCCAGTCCGCTTCTCGGGTCAGTATCTCTTCCGTCAGTTAAAGCGTGGATATATACATTCTTGAGATTATAATCCTTTGTTATATCACATAATTTGTATAAATGCTTGCTTAACGAATGCACTCCTCCATGGCCTACCAATCCTATCAGATGCACACTTTTATTGTTGTCCCTGGCATAGGTAAATGCATCAACTATCTCTGTGTTCTCTTTTATACTATTGTCATCACATGCCTTGTTTATCCTGACAAGGTCCTGGTAAACGACCCTTCCTGCGCCAATATTCAGATGCCCCACCTCGGAATTTCCCATCTGGCCATCGGGCAAGCCCACATTATTCCCGTCAGTCAGTAACTGAGAATTGGGATAATTTTCAGTTAGGCTGTCCATATTCGGAGTATTGGCACAGAAGATAACATCCCCCTTTGATTTGTTTCCTATTCCCCATCCGTCAAGAATAATCAAGATTGCCTTGTTTGCCATTTTTAATAATTTTTAATTTAATATATATTGAATTCTGTTCAAATAAACCGTTATTTCATTGAACTGCAAATATAGCTTAAAATATCATTCTTTAAAGGTGTTTTCCCGAACTAAAACCATATACATAATTCCCCGGTGCTCATTTAGTCAGATAAGCCCTGGTAGCTGTACCCTATATTCTCAACAGCCGATTTCACCTTTTCCAGATTAATGTTTTTACCTGCTATAGTCACCTCTTCTCTGCCAACATCTGCATTTACACTTTTTACGCCTGCTATTTTGCTAATATTCTTCTCGACATTCATCTTACAATGACTGCATGTCATTCCTTTTACTATAATTTTCAGCTCTTTCATATTTATTTGTTTTTCCTGCCCTTTCCTTTCAGCTCCCGAATTAATTTTTTCTTTTCTTCTTTTCAGATATTTCTGTATATAGATATTTATAACAAGCATTGCCATGGCTATTCCTGAACTCACCTTAATCCAGCCAGGTAATATCCCATGGACGTGGCTGCCGTGATCCGCAATTATACCCTTAATAATAAAATCCCTGGGGATAATATTGTCAATCAATAATCCAAATGTAAGTGCCCCGATAATTAAAGTCGCCATATAGGTAATAAGTGTTTTTCTTCCCATCGTTTTACCTATAACAGTAATAGTTGCAGCATTTGTTGCGGGGCCGGCCATCAGGAAGACCAGTGCAGCACCCGGAGAAATACCCTTAAGCAGAAGAACTGCAGCAATAGGCACTGAGCTTGTAGCACAAACATATACGGGTATGGAAGCAGCAAGGATTATTATCATCCCTAAAAAATCACTCTTTATATATGTAGCAAAAAAATCATCAGGAATAAACACGGCAAATAAAGCAGCTATAAGTAATCCTATAATCAGCCATTTAACAATATCCTGCAGAAACTCAAAATAAGCGTAATTAAGTATCCTGTACACCGGATGTCTTAAAGAACTATTTATATAATTATTCTGTTGCTTTTCCTCTGCTCCAAAATCCTTTTTTTCTTTGTTAAACATATTTGTTACGATTCCTCCGAAAAATCCGGTTATTAATGCTATAAAAGGACGAAGCAGTGCAAAAGGCAGTCCTAATAATGAATAGGTAACCATTATAGAATCAACGCCTGTCTGCGGAGTGGAGATCATAAATGATACTGCAGATCCTTTTGAAGCCCCGTTCCTGTAAAATGAAATCCCTGTCGGTATCACACCGCATGAGCAAAGGGGCAGCGGAATTCCCAGTAGTGTGGCATTTAGCACTGACCTGGTGCTATTCTTACCCAGAAGACGCTCAATCCTGCCCTGGGGAAAAAACACATGCAGGATCCCTGCAATAAGAAATCCCAGCATCAGCCACGGAGCCATATCATTTAACAGGCCTACCAGCTCCTGCATATATAGTACTATATATTTCATTGTTTTTCATTACTTAAAAATCTTTATCTTAAGCTGTGATGTGCATGTACGGCAACTCAAATAAAAATATGCTGACAATCAGCGCAATAACTTTGTCAATGCTTATTTTAAATGAATCATATCTTTATTATCACAACAATTGTACTCACATTGTATAGTAACATGATTTATGTGAAATTTGTTCACAAGGATAGTGTGAATTTTTTCTCGTACCCGGGAGGTTTCACTGATTTTTAAATCCCTGGACAGATCAATATGGCACTCAAAATGGATTTCCTTATCATTAAGGTTCCAGGCATGTATATGATGAATGTTATCAACCTCTGGCAGTTCTTCAACGGCATGTTTCACTTCACCCAGGTCCAAATCCCCCGGAGTGCCCTGCATGAGTATATCAACTGCCTGCTGAAGCACGGAAAAAGTTTCTTTTAAAAGGTACAATCCTATTAATATAGTAATTACAGGATCAATCCAATAGATATTAAAATAGTAAATAAACACTCCGCCGGCAATAACAGCTACTGATGAAACAGTGTCCCCCAAAAGGTGAAGATACGCAGCTTTTATATTAATATTCTTCTTTGAATCTTTTCTAAGCAGTAATACGGAGATCAAATTTGCTGACAGTCCGATAACTGCAACAACAAGCATAATCAATCCCTTCACAGGTTCAGGATTTTGTATCCTCTTTATCGCTTCAATAAAAAGAAAAATTATTATGAGTATAAGAACAATAGCATTGAATAATGCAGCAAGAATTTCTATTCTTTTATAGCCAAATGTTTTCCTGTCAGTATATTTTCTTTTGCTGATCAGGTGAGCGATATAAGCTATGAATACTGCAAAAGTATCTCCAAGGTTATGTAATGCATCGGAAATCAACGCAAGGCTGTTAGAAACTAATCCTCCGATAACCTCAGCAACAGTAATAATGAGATTAAGCAATGTTGAAATCAGCAGTTTACCTGAACTTAACTCATCATTGTGATTGTTCCCATGATGTTGATGTCTGATTGCCATAATATTGCCGGGAAAAGGCAGGAATCATCTAGTTTCCGGATTCCTGTTTTGTTGACCTTTTTTTTATAATAAATATTATACCAATAATAATACACGGAATACTAAGTATTTGACCCATATTGAGCGGAAGATCGCTTTCAAAATCTTCCTGGTTTTCTTTAATAAATTCGATCATAAATCGAACAAAAAACAACACTGCCATAAACATGCCGAACAGATAGCCATGTTTTAGCTTCAATCCTTTTCTGTAATATATAAGTATAAGCAAAAGAAAAATAAGAAGGTAAAAAACAGCCTCATATATCTGAGACGGATGGCGCGGTATACAATAAAGCCTTCCTGTAAGGTGATATTTCCTGCCAATTTTTTCGATTTTATAATCAAGCTCATCAACCCGGGGATGTACTATGTTACGCCGCGAATTTATTCTTTGCAGGGCGTCCTTAAATTCATATTCAGCAAAATTTTTTACATATTCTTCACTTTTAACCTTATTGGAAAACTCGACATCAATATTCACGGGTTTTAATCCATGAACATTGCTTATGTCATCCTCAACCTTGCTATATTTAATGTGTTTTATCTTGTCCTGTTCTATTCTGTATAAAAGGTCAGTAAAGTCCCTGGCATAAACAAAGCCATATTCACTGTTTGTGGGCACGCCATATATTTCAGAATTCATGAGGTTCCCTGCCCTGATAAAAAAACCTGCAAGTGCCACTACTATTGCTATCCTGTCGAGTGTCCACAAATAGGGTTTTTTTGATTTTCTTCCAAACAAATATATCCCTATAAGTATACCTATTGCTGCTCCATGGCTGGCAAGACCCTGAAATCCTGTAAACCTGAAATCCACTCCTATTTTTCCCTCCCAGGGAAGAATCATTTCAAGAGGATGTTTGATATAATAACTGAACTCATAAAACAGGCAGTGTCCCAGTCTTGCACCTATAATTGTACTTATTACAACATATATTGTAAGTCTGTCAAGAAGTTCCACAGGTAGTCCCTCTTTCCTGAATATCCTTCCCAGCACCGAGTATCCCAGAATAAAAGCAATTACAAATAACAGGCTGTAGTATCTTATCTCAAAGCTCCCAAAATCAAATATCTGAGGCCGTACATTCCAAACAATAAAATTCACTATCATAGTATAAAGTTTAAGACTTTACAAATCTAATAAACAAAATAATAATGAAAAACTTATATTTCCATCAACTCAATATTATTATAATTTTAAAGTTATTAAGTTTGTGGTTTTAATATTTAAATGCCTGATATTGGAGAAAACTGTTTTTTGCCGGTATTTATTATTTGCGGCATGCATATTTGTTTATAGCTGTGCCAAGGTGGGTTCACCGTCGGGGGGGGCCAAGGATGAAGAACCACCAAAGATAGTTAAGAGCATTCCGTTAAATTATTCAACCGGATTTAGCAGTAAAAAAATTGAATTAACATTTGATGAGTTCATACAACTTAAAAATATTCAGCAGGAACTAATTACATCGCCTCCTCTTGATGAAATGCCTGTAACAAAACTTAAGGGTAAAAGCCTTGTTATTGAGCTGAATAATGAGCTAAAGGAAAATACAACATATACCTTGTACTTTGGTAATGCAATTGTAGACAATAATGAGGGAAATCCTATTCCAAACTTTGAATTTGTTTTTTCGACCGGGGCCCATGTTGATTCATTATCTGTCACAGGGAAGCTCGTTAATGCTTTTAATCTCCAACCTGAAAAAGATCCTGTTTATATTATGCTATACGACAATCTGAATGATTCTGCCCCATACCTTGAAATTCCGGCATTCATTGGCAAAACACGTGATGTTGGCTCCTTTGTTTTTATTTTCTTCTTGCCGGTTTGATTTTGTTTTTTTGGTTTTTTG
>CAZFHF010000168.1:0-7118 GCA_964518655.1 uncultured Bacteroidales bacterium
AACGGGATCACCAAATTCCATCATGATACTAAGATCTTCCGCAGCTATACTATATCTGACGGGCTTCAGGGCAAGGAATTTTTCCCGAGGTCATGCTGTATAGGCTATGACGGGGAAATGTTCTTCGGAGGCAAGAACGGGCTCAGTGCCTTTTACCCTGAGAATATAAAAGACGATACCTGCAAGCCCCCGGTAGTGTTAACAGATTTCCAGATATTCAACCAGTCCGTGCCCATAGGAAAAGTCTCAAGAGACAGGGTAATCCTGCACAAGTCAATTACAGAAACAGAGGAAATAAAATTAACACACAGGGACAGGATCTTTTCAATTGCTTTTTCTGCAATCAACTACAGCTCACCTGAGAGGTCGCAGTTTGCTTACAGGATGATCGGTTTTGATGATGAAAAGGACGGATGGAATTACATAGGCAGCAGGCGGTTTGTGACATACACGAACCTGCCTGCAGGATCATACATTTTCCAGGTGAAAGCAACAAACGGTGATGGTATATGGAATGATACTCCTGCGTCATTAAAGATATATATAAAGCCCCCTTTCTGGAAAACATGGCTGTTCAGGATACTGTTGTTTGTATTTGTTGCAGGCACTGCCGGAGCATTCTTCAGGGTAAGGATGCTGATGATGCGGAAGCAGAAAAAGCTCCTGGAAGAAAAGGTAAAAAGCAGGACAAGGCAGTTATCTGAAGCCAAGGCAAAGCTTGAAGAAAGACAGCAGGAGATCGAAAGCCAGGCAAAAGAATTGAGGTCAAGGACATCAAAGCTTAAGATGACAAATCTGGTCCTCGAGGAACAGAAGGAAGAGTTGAAAACGCTGAATGCTACAAAAGACAAGTTCTTTTCGATCATTGCACATGACCTGAAGAATCCTTTCAGCACAATACTGGGATTTTGTGAAATTCTTACCAATAAATTTCATACCCTTGAGAGGGAAAAAATAGCGTATTACATAAAGCTCATCAACCTGTCGTCATTAAAAGTGTTCAACCTTCTTGAGAACCTTCTTCAATGGTCAAGGACGCAATCAAACAATGTCGATTATGTTCCAAAAAACATCTCGCTGGCTGGTATCTTTGAAAACAATATTCACCTGTTGCAGGAAATGGCGGAAAAAAAGAACAATGTTATATCAATAAATATGGATGAAGATATTACGGTCTTTGCCGATAAGAACATGATAAATGCTGTTGTTATGAATCTGCTTACAAATTCGATAAAGTTCACCGCCAAAGGAAGGATAAGTATATCGGCAGTAAGCAACGATCATGAAGTGCTTGTAACCATTAAAGATACGGGAATAGGGATGAGAAAGGAGCAGCTTGACAAGCTGTTCATGATCAGCGAGTCCATCACATTAAAAGGTACAGCGGGTGAGGACGGCACCGGACTGGGGCTTATAATCTGCAGGGAGTTCATTGAAAAACATAACGGGCGCATCTGGGCTGAGAGCGAAGACGGCAAAGGGACAGCCTTTCATTTTACACTACCCTTAGTATGAAAAAACAAATTTTATATGTGAGTTTATTAATGCTGCTAACAGGTGTTTATTCAGGGCAATATGACACTATTATTGGTCCCTGAAAAGGACAAGAGTGCAAAATTGTCACTATTGGCAGACAAAATGGTTTGCGGAGAACCTTAATTATGCCGATGCAAACTCGTTTTATTATAAATACAATTCAAACAATGCTGATCCTTATGGAATGTTATATACATGGTAATCAGCAAAAACTGCCTGCTCAAGTGGCTGGCATCTCCTCAGTGACACAGAGTGGACAGAACTTACATATATACCTGGCTATTATACTGTGCCTCTTAACCAGTTCATTACTAACAGCTCAGACAAAAAAATATGCAACAATTACCGGCAGAAGGCAATGGGCGGAAAAAAGCATTTTCTTAACTGACGAGGTATTATTCGAGGATACCAAGAATATAGTTATCGGGGAAGTTGACGGTGAATCAACCAGAATGAAAAATAACTATGAAATTAATGTTCCTCCGGGAAAACACAAGATTGTGGTTGAGGCTTATATGGGCCAGCCTGCATGGAACATAAAATTCAGGGATACTATTAAAATTGATGCTGTTGCAAATAATAAATATTACCTCGACTGTTCAACAACATCTGCATTTGTCTCTGACAGTCCTGCGGTTGCGGATTTCTCAGATCAGTATAATTCCGGGTACCTCAAAATGTACGACGGTCACCGGCGCCCGGAAGAAGAGGTCGCCAGGCTTTACCTCAAAGAACCGGCAATAGGTGCCGAAGGAATTACTGCATTAAATAATATGTTTTACGGATTAATAAACGGTAGAAAAATAAATATCAACCTTAAAGGTTATTATAGTGAAACAAAAATGAAAGGTGTTGAAATCCTGCCCGGGACATGGAGTTTTATTCATATATTTATTAACAGGGATGATAAAGAACAATGCTTTGCTCCTGTTATTCTTAACGCAAAAGCAGGGAACCTTTACGATTTTGAGATTGACGAGGTCATATTAAAAACAAGATGGTTCTATAATAAATCAAAACATGTATGGTTTCTTATTCCCCAATCTTATCTTTCCGGCTGGGGATTTTATGTTAAGAATATTACAGGTTACGAAGAATCACTTGCAGATCTGGATAAAGCCATTGAGTTGAATCCTGATGATGTTGAAAATTATTACAAGCGCGGGCTCTTAAATTCAGAATTTCATTATTACAAGGAAGCAAGGAAAGATTTCAGGCAGGTAAATAAAATGCAGGAGGATTATGCCGATATATACTACCGTCTTGCCTGTGCGGAATTTGCGCTGGCGAAGTTCAAAAAAGCAGGTAAAGACTTTGAGAAAGCGCTGGAGATAAACCCCGCTTATGCTCCTGCCTGTAACGGCTACGGTATTTTAAAATGTACTATGGCGAGAATAAATCTTAATGAAAGAAAATATATCTTAAAACCTGAGATGTTAGATGATGCAATCACTGACTTTAACCGGGCAGTGGTACTGGATTCCGGTTACAGTGAAGCATTTTATAATGCGGGATATGCAAGTTTCCTCCTGGGAAATCCGGATGTGGCAATAATAAATTACAATAAATGTATCGAACTGAATCCGGATAATCATGACGCTTATTTTAGCAGAGGCCTTGCCAGAGAAAAGTTTGGACTCTTGGATGAAGCACTGGCTGACTTCAATAGATGTATCGAACTTAACCCGGAATATTACCTTACCTATTATTGGCGTGGTAACATTTACCATAAGTTGTCAAAATACCGGGAGGCAATGAAAGAATACAGCTATGCCTTAAGGATTTATCCTTATTATGCCCCGGCATTTAACAAGCTCGGCCTGATCAACTATGAAACGGGAAAATACACGGAAGCTTTAAAAGATTTTGATAATGCCATAAATACAGATCCTGATTTTGCAGAAGCCTATAACAACCGGGGCCTTGCTCATCAAAGCCTGGGTAATTACCAGAATGCAGTTAAAGATTTTAACAATGCAATAAGATCAGACCGTAATTATGCCGAAGCGTATAAAAACCGTGCGAATACAAAAAAGGCTATGGGAAAGCTGACAGAAGCCGGTAATGATTATAAGAAAGCTGAAAACATAATTATAAAACAAAAGAAAAAGGAAATGAAAAGGGGACATTGAAAAGGGGACAGTCACCTTTTAAAATAAAAAAAGGGACAGCGCCCTTGTTATTTGTTGACTCAATAATCTGGTCACTCATGCTCTCGCCTCTGCCGTGATTCGGCGGGATCTTACGAAAGACATTCAGCACGGATAAATTGCCTGAATCTCTTTTATAATCAAAAGGATAACAATACTTTACAATTTGTAATTATACAAAAATTATTGTATTTTTATTTTGGATAATGTGCATCAAATTGCATAATTACATTTATACATTTTGTATATATCAATGTTGAGGGATAAAATCCGCAAAGAAGAATTGCATGCATAAAAAGCATAGTTAAATATACAATTGTATATATTGTAATGTTTTAGTGGCAAGCTAATAGAAATATTGATTTATATCAGGTAGCTAAATATAAAATATGAGAAATACAATTCTTGCATCAATTATGCTAATATTTTCTCTGACAGGTAATGCTCAAGATACCATAGTATTATATCTCGATGCCAATTTTTATCAAACTGAGAAAGCCAATACAAAAAATATAAGAGAAGCAATTATTAATGATAATCATTATCAAGTAACAGATAAAAATACTAACGGTGCGATTTTAAATTATTGCGAATATAAATCATTAAATCCCAGGATCGAAGAAGGATTTGCCCAACATTATCATGGGCCGGATACGTTATACAGTTCAGGTAATTATTGTAATGGAAAGATTCAGGGGCAATGGATGTATTATAATAATGATAATACAATTGATACTGTATACTATTTACCATTAGAAGATTATTTTAGCAAAAGAAATTGCCCTAAATCAGAGTATTACGATAAAAATAGTGAATCAAAAAATATAGGTGATATAATTATTGATTCATTAAGCAGTTTTATAAGTGAGAACTTCCATATGCCCGGCCGTCTAGTAAACGAGATCAATAATTATGTCTACTATATTAGTTGTACTTTTGATATTGATGGCAAAATCAAATGTCCGGAGATAGTCAATTCCATTGATGAAGATATTAACAATGAGATTTTCAGGATTTTGCATAAATTTAAATATGAAATTGAACTTAGCATACCTATAAATTTTTCTGTTACATTACCATATAGAAAGCTTGGTGATAGTAAGGATGATGTATATATTATTGTTGAAGATATGCCAAAATTTAAGGGAGGTGATCAAAATAAATTCAGAGAGTATATCATGCAAAAACTGCGCTATCCTGAATCAGCTGCAGAAAAAGGCATCTCCGGCATAGTATTTGTGCAATTTGCTGTAAATCCAGAGGGAGATGTTGTGAATGTAAAGGTGGTGCGTAGTGTAGAACCCAGTCTTGATGCAGAGGCTTTAAGGGTAGTTAAATCATCTCCTAAGTGGGAGCCTGGTAAACAGGATGGCAAACCTATAAGTGTTCAATTCACTTTTCCTATCGTATTTATTTGTGAGAAGTAATTAGCCCGCAACTAACAAAGCATATAAAAAACAGGCAGAAAGGCAAGTGTTTTAATGTTTATGACTCGCAAAAGAATAGTATTGCACTATTAACCAGGTGATACGAAAACGCCAGCTTTTAAATCCTATATGTTAGGCATAAGTATTGGATCCTGTAATAATTCTATCGCAAAATGAAAAAGCTAAATCGATATTCGTTTTTTGCAATATACGGCATTGTCTTCATTCTTATTCTGTGTAAAATAATATTAATCCCGGTCACTCATGATGAAATGGCTACGCCGGCCAGTTACATCAATTACAGTGTGTGGCAGATCATGATGTATCAGGTTGCCAATACCAATAACCATATTTTAAATACCCTGGCGGTAAAGTTATTTGTATATCTTTTCGGGACAAGCCAGGTTGTGATAAGACTGCCCAACCTGCTTTCGTTTATTGTTTATGCGTTTGCAGTATTCAGGATAAACAGGACTGCTTTAAAGGAAGGTTCGATATGGTTCATCCCGGCATCACTCCTGTTCATAGCGTGGCCGTATTTTCTCGATTTTTTCGGGTTATGCAGGGGCTACGGCATGTCATCCGCCCTGGCGGCATTGTCTTTAAGCTACATGCTGTCCGGTTTCCGTTTTTCCAGGAACCGCGACATCCGGGTCTCTTTCATCCTTTCCATACTTGCATCCTATGCAAACTTTACCCTGCTCATTTTCTGTCTGGCTAACTTAATTTTAACATTGTTTTACTTTTATTCAGTATCCGGGGGAAAGATTAAACGGTTTATCAGTCCTTCAATAAACATTGTTGTTGTATCACTTCTTTATTCAGCATTGATCGCCACCCCGATCCATAAAATAACAAGTGCAGGCCAGCTTGATCATTATGCATCATCCGGCATTTTTTCAGGAACAATAATATCTTATGTTATTCTGATTATCATAGCTGGTTTTTTCATTTTTATCCTTTTGCTGCGGAGAAAAGATAAAAGTAGTTTTGTATTTCTTAAAGCTCCTGTTTTTATTTCGTTATCTGCTTTAATGATCACCGTTTTCATAACTATCATGCTGTGTATAATAATGAAAACGCCCGGCCCGAGAGGAAGGACCGCGCTGTTCTTCTTTCCTCTGAGCGCAGCCTGCTTTGTCAGCCTGTCTGGCCTTATACCGGCAGATAAAAGAAGGATGATCCAGTATATCCTTGCATTCCTGATTTCATTTTCCTGTGTTTTTAACGTTGCATACACTTATAACCTTAGGTATGCTATTCAATGGAAGTTTGATGAGAGCACGTTTGATATCCTTGATTACCTTGAAGCTGAAAAACAACCCGGAAGTACTGTTGTCTTGAAGACAGACTGGCATTTCTACCCGTCATTTTATTTTTATACATACACCGGTAAAACACCATGGCTTAAGCTGAAGGGATACGACAAGAATATAGATATAAATACTGATGCTGAATACTATTATATATTCTCAGGGAGCTACAGCATGCTGGAGCCTGAATTCAAACCGGTATATAAAGTGGCAGATGACAGGTGGCTGTTGAGAAGGAGGCAGAAAAAAAGTGACAGACACCTGTATAATTAGTCAAGTCAGCAGCCAACTGTGTTTTCCGGCTAATTGGAATAAATATTATCGAATAATTTTGATTTTAAGAGCCTTTTATTTAATTTGATTTTTGCAAAACAATAATTTCAATTACAATTCTTTAGTTAGTTTTTACTAATGTTATGACTTATTTAAAAAAGCATTCCGTTTTGTTTAATTAAAACCCTCAATCATGGAATCAAACAACATAAATATCAAAACCAAAATCTGTAAATTGCTCTTATTAATAATCATTTCAACTACTAATCACAATTTTTTGCTTTCACAAAGCCAGGAAAGTTATGCAAAAACAGCAACTAAGTCCGCAGTGCCCAAGGAAAGAGAAAAAGCAGTGGAAAAGCTTGAAACAGAAGAATGGAAAGATTTGCTTGACAGTATTTCAAAAAATGACAGGGATT
>CAZFHF010000169.1:0-7108 GCA_964518655.1 uncultured Bacteroidales bacterium
AAGTGATGCACTGCAACAGATACCTGCCAGCGCAATTCAAAGCATAGAAATAATCACCAATCCATCTGCAAAATACGATCCTGACGGTATGGCAGGGATTATCAACGTGATAATGAAAAAACAAAAACAAAGTGGAATTGGAGGGATCTTTAATGTGTCTGCAGGCCTCAGGGATAAATACAGTGCCGACTTCCTTATAAATGTTAAAAGGAATAACATAAATGTATACGGCGGATTGAATTATGATAACAGAACTTTTACCGGAACAGGACTTATGGAAAGAGAGAGTTATTTTCAGGATACTACTTTTTATGTTTTTTCTGACGGTGAAAGGGATTTTACCCGCCATGGCATCGAATATAAAGGAGGAATAGATTATAATATCAAAGATATGCATACCTTATCATTATCAGTAAATGCAGGGGACAGAGGATTTTCAAGGGACCGGATTTCAAAATACCATGAATATTCCAATCCTCTATCAGTTGACCAGTGGTATAACAGCAAGGATATATCTGGTGTTGATTTTAATTATTACGGAATAAACCTTGATTATTTAATAAAATTCAATGAACCTGGCCATGAATTGCAGGCATCAATATATTACAGTTCAAGGTATGGAGTAAATAAGGATAACATGGAGGAAGATACAGCATCAGTAATTGAAACAGGAACATTAAGACAGCGTTCAAGGCAGGAGGAACAATCCGATGAGTTGAGGCTTAAAGCAGATTATACATTGCCCTTATCAGACAAGGGTAAAATTGAAGCTGGTTATCAGACAAGGCTTGATTTTAAGGATGCGGATTTTATTTTTGAAGATTATGATTATGACCGGAATGAGTGGCTCGTTAATAATGAATTTACAAACGAGGTGGAAGTATACAGAAATATCCAGGATGTATACGGTCTTTTTTCGAATACTTTAACAGGCTTTGATTATCAGCTGGGATTAAGATTGGAATATACTGACAGGGTAATAAAACAGTTAACAACGGATGAAGAATATACATATAATAAGTTAATGTTCTTTCCAACTGTACATCTTAGCAGGCAATTTAAAAATGATCAGCAGTTATTGTTGAGTTACAGCAGGAGAATAAACCGGCCAAGACACTGGCACCTGAATCCTTTTGCCAGATATATTGACAGGTTGAATATGAGAGTCGGGAATCCTGATCTGGAACCTGAAGTAACTGATTCATACGAGCTGAATTACCAGAAGCGATTCGGCAAATCTTTTATTGCAGTAGAGACATATTACAGGCAGACCAATGACAAGATAACAAGGATAAGGACGCAGGATACTACCACCGGCTCTGAAAATGTTTTAATTCACACTATTGGTAACATAAGCAGGGATTATTCCATTGGTGTTGAATTGATGGCAAACCTGCAATTATATGACTGGTGGAACCTGAATACAAGCACTAACATTTTTAACTACAGGATTGAGGGTGAGATAGTGGATGAAGATGTTTCCCAGATGAAGAATACATGGAATCTGAGAATGAATTCAACATTCAGGTTCAAATGGGGAGGCAGGATTCAGCTTACAGGATTCTATGCAGGACCATCTGTTACCGCACAGGGTGAAAGAAATGCATTCTATAGCGTAAACGCTGCTGTAAGACAGGATTTCCTGAAAAAGAAAGCAAGCCTGACATTACAGGCAAGAGATATACTACGAACACAGAAATTCTCGTTCACAACAACAACAGGAGACCTGTATATTTTTAATGAGTTTACAAGAGAAGCCCCGGTTGTTATGCTGACTTTTACCTATCGGCTCAATAATATTAAACAAACCAAACGCGAAGAGGAAGTTATTGAAATGGATTATGATAACGACATGTAGAAAAAAGTGATAAAAAAGGGACAGCGCCCCCGGAGACTTTTTCCTGTAATGGCGATTTACCCTCTAGGGGCGCTGTCCCTAGGCGCTGTCCCTGATAAAAAAGCTCCGGACAAATGCCCGGAGCCTTTTTCAATCTAATTATTAACCCCATTATGAAACCTACCTATTTTGAATTTTTTAGTAAGCTAAAAAATCAAAACCAATTTAATAATTTGTATTATAATGGAATAAATTATTTATCAACATATATCAATATGTCACAATGTGCTGAAATACAATGTAATATATAAGTTCATAAGTCAATATTAACAGAGAATTAAGTATAGATTAACTATTAATTATATGCTTCAACTGTCTTTGAAAGTAGCCAGGAATTAAGTATTTTTAAAATAAAAAAAAATTATGGCTGGCTTAACAACAAAATATCTTGGCCTGGAATTAAGAAATCCTGTAATTGCCGGAAGTTCAGGGCTTACAAACAACCTGGAAAATATTAAAAAGATTGAAAAGTATGGGGCAGGGGCTGTAGTATTAAAATCAATTTTTGAAGAACAGATCCTGTTTGAGTCAAAGCATGCCGTTAAAAGCGATGATTTGAATTTACACCCTGAAGCTTATGATTATATTTCCAGCTATGTAAAAGATAAAAGTATTTACAAGTATTTAGATCTTATTGAAAATGCTAAAAAAGAGGTATCAATACCTGTTATAGCCAGTATAAACTGTTTTAATGATCTTGAATGGGTGCCTTTTGCAAAGAAAATTGAGAATGCAGGGGCTGATGCCCTGGAACTGAATATTTTCAGTGCTGAATTTATGGAAAGTTCTTCAGCAGAAATTGAAGAATCTTATTTCAGATTAATTGAGAAAGTAAAAGAACAGATAAATATTCCCATTGCAGTTAAGCTTGCTCCTTTTTTTACAAATATTCCAAAAATGCTTATAGGCCTCAGCAATACAAAAGTCTCTGGTTTAGTTCTGTTTAACCGATTTTATAATCCTGATATAGACCTGGAAAAAATGACTATTGCTCCTTCCAATATGTTTAGCTCCCCTTCTGAAATTTCAGCAATTATCAGATGGCTTGGACTGGTCTCAGATATGATATTCTGTGATATATCTGCAACAACCGGTGTTCATGACGGGGATGGGGTTGTTAAACTTATTCTGGTTGGAGCAACAACTGTTCAGGTCTGTTCAGCTTTATATAAAAATGGCATTGAGTATTTATCAACGATATTGAATCAGATGGATAAATGGTTAGACAGCCATGGATATAAACATGTAGATGAGATAAGAGGGAAATTTGTTTCAAAGACATTTAAGGAGAGGCAGCAATTTTCTAGGTATCAGTATATGAAATACTATTCAGGACAGGAATAGGATAGGCAAAAAAAAACAGCACGTGTTTTTAACAGTGCTGAAATGATTTTATGGACTTTTAAAGAATTAAGAATCAATAGTAAAAAAATTAGAAAGGTATTATTAACTATTTTGCAGACTTTTCGTACTCAACATAATTAAAAGTTGAGTTAGTCATTATATCTTCAAGTATTTGGCCTGCTTCCAGCGTATCTTCATCATCCTCCTCAAAATACCAGTTAATATTTACTTTTTTGAATTGCTTACTTATATCAAACTTTCTTAGCAGTTCAAGAAGTATTTTAGCTGAAGCAGTATTTGTATAATCCATTATCAGATCCAGAGAAATTTCCTCACTTTCAAGATGGCTTACCCATTCTAAAACCGGATTGTAGAAATCCCTTACATTTTCAGGATAGGAATTACCTGCTAAAGTTAATTTTCCGTCTGTATGGAATTCTACAAGGGGAGTTTTTTGTGTTGGTTCAATTATAAGATCGTTCATAATAAAAGATTTAGAGTATTATTCAAGTATTTTAACGTATGTTTTTCAAATAAGATACATTAAATAGTGAATTTCTTTATTTGTTTGATAAATTATTAATAAACAAGTACAAGTGTATTGTTATTGATGTTAGAACCTGAAATAAAAAAAAGTGTCTGTACCACTGAATATTCCCCCAGAATAAGGTAGCTGTCCCTTTTTCAGGGGCGCTGTCCCTTTTGCGCTTTTGCGTGTCCCTTTTTCAGGGGCGCTGTCCCTTTTGCGATTCCCTTTTGCGATGTTCCCTTTGTGCAGGCATGAGATAAAACTCAATACCAGCGGTTTGGAGCCTGGCATGTCTGATTTACTAATCATCTGAATTTCAATCCCTGAACTTATGTCTGAGACGAATTTACAGCAGTTTTTTAAAAGAACATTGAATATATTATATTCATTTTTATATTTAAATTCGTAAATGCATTAATATTTTTAATAAATTAAATAATATAATGTTATTGTGAAGATTTAATAGGACAAACGATGCAGAATAAGTTGAACTGGATATATACCAGGCTGTCACTGCTGTTTTTTTGTTTATTATCTATAGCCGGTATACATGCCGAAGAAGCATATTTCCCTGTCACAACAGATCCGTTGTTTGAATCGTGGAGGTGGAATAATTACGAGATGTTGAATGATAAGGGTGTCAGATGCATTGCAGAGGGAAATGACAGCTCAATATGGTTTGGCACAAGCGTTGGATTATTCCATTATAACGGGATAAAATGGGTACAATATTTCAATGAGGATACTGTACTTAAAAGCCCGGTATATGGGATACATATAAATAAAAAAAATGTACTGTACGTTATATCAACTTCCGGGATATGCCATCTTACGAATGACAAATGGGAAACTGATATACTATTTCCTCAAAAAAGTGCACTGGGCAGCGAATGGGAGATCCTCAACATTAAAGAAACCGAAGACGGTGATATCTGGGCATGTTTATATTTTGGATTGCTGCGCCTGGGAAAAAACAAAATAACACTTTATACGACTGAAAGGCAGGTAAGTAAAATAAAGAAATACTTTGGCAATATTGATATTGTGGATATTAGCAACCTGTATGATGAGTTTTATGAATTTATTGTATATGATATTCTTGAGAGTAAGGATGGCACTTTCTGGATTGCCCTGGAGAATGGAACAATAATAAAATTTCCTTCAGGACCAAATAGCCTGGAAACGCGCAATATATTTATTCAATACAACGGGGAATACGGGCTTAATATAAGCAGCAGGCCTGTTTTATTTGAGGCAGAAGACGGAACAATATACAATTTTTCTCAATCAGTAGGAGGAGGCATAAACAAATATAATATAGTTGAGGAGAGCTGGACATCATTTAAACTGAGCGAGGAGTTCGGGGGTGATGATTTAAATTTTTCCTTTCTTGAAACAGGTGACGGCACGATTTGGATAGGAAGCCGTGCAAGACTGTTTGCTTTGAAGAATAATGAATGGATTGAGTACAAGCAACCTGACTTGCCCATACCACAGACAAGAATAATTATTAATAAAACCTCTGATGGTTCTGTATGGATAATCGGACTGTTAGCTGAAGTTTTCAAAATAGAATACCAGACACCAAACTGGAATACTTTTAAAGGGCTTAACTTTCAATGTGAAACGAAAGACGGGGGAAAATGGTTTTTATCAACCTATGGCGACATAGTATATTATGATCTAATATCAGATTCATGGAAAATGTTGGATAGCCTGGAGTTTCCCATGGAAGAGCCTGTCAGATTATTTATGGATAATAAAGGAGATTTATGGGCAGTAGGAAGTCATAGAAATAATGCTGCAATATCTTATTATGATAAAAGTTCATGGCAGATTAGATTATTTCCTGATGTATGCTGGGGATTTCACCAGAATGGAATTTTGCTGGCCTCTGATAATTCTATCTGGTTCGGATCAAATCCCGATTGCGGAGACCTGTACTGGGGAGTGATAAAATATTCACCTTCAGAAGGTACACCGGATAATGATAAGGCATGGACGCATTACAAGAAAGATGAGCTTTGTGAAGTAGCATATGCTTTGGGACAGGTTGAAGATAATTCAATACTTTGCGGATACTATAAGGGATTGTTTCAGTATGATGGCAGAACAAGGAATGAACTGCACCAGACCCTTAAAAATGATATCATAAAAGTAGAAAGCATAGAAAAAGATAAAAGAAAGGGAGTATGGATAGGGACCAGAAGCCAGGGGATAATTTATTATGTCAATAATGACAACTGGGTACAGTATACTACCAACGACGGACTGGCAAGCAATACGGTAACCAACATACTTGTTGCCCGTGATAGCACTGTATGGGCTACTACAGATAAAGGGGTAAGCCGTTTTGACGGAATAAAATGGATAACATATGCACTGCCTGAATATTTCAAGATCGGCATAGGCGCAGGATCAATCAGGCAGAGCTCGGATGGCACGATCTGGTTAAATATCAGCTCAATGGAATGGTACCGCAGGGTGTATTATAAATTGTCTTATAATGATCACAATACACCTTTGGTCGCGTATCATATAAATCCGGAGAACCAGCCACCGCAGACAATAATATCAAAGTATGAAAAGAAAGTTTATTACCCGGGGAATGTTACTATACACTGGAAAGGTATTGATGCCTGGAATAAAACAAAACCCGGGGAGCTCGAATTCTCATATAAACTGGATAATAATGAGTGGACAAAATTTGATAATACCGGCAGTATTGATTTCCTCTCTCTTAAAAGAGGTAATCATATACTTAAAGTGCGTTCACGTGACAAGTATCTGAACATTGACAAATCCCCGGCAGTGGTAAAATTCAGGGTTGTGCCTCCTGTGTGGGGACAAATATGGTTCATAGCATTAATATTGGGCTTTGTCAGCACTATTGTTTATTTGTACATTAGCACAACTAAAAAGAATAAGGAGGTAAAGGAGCAAAATCTTGAAGTAAACAGGAAGAATGCCGATCTTGTTAATCAACAGAAGGAGATTGAGGAAAAAAGCAACCAAATAATAGAATTGCTTGAAAAGGAAAAAGAGAACAAATGGTTAAATGAAGGAATTATTTTTGTTAATGATATTCTGAGAAGGAATAAAGACAACCTGGAATCCATGTCTAAGAACCTCATTGAGAAACTTATCGAATATCTTAATGTTCAGTATGCAGGATTTTTTGTTTTACGTAAAGGCATCGAAGAGGAAAGCCGCCTTGAATTAATGGCATCACATGGCTATAGCGCGGAGAAGTCAAAGAAAAAGGATTTTTTACCCGGAGAAGGATTGGTGGGGGCATGTTTCAAAGACAAGAAGGCGATGATCATTGAAAATATTCC
>CAZFHF010000170.1:0-7064 GCA_964518655.1 uncultured Bacteroidales bacterium
CTTTTATAAACCAGGTTTGCAAATCAGGTATTTCTTTTTTGGAATAACCCGTGATCTTCTCTAACTGGGTATTGAATATTACGGCTTTGCCTTGTGAGTCATGCACTGCAATGCCATATGGAGCTGATTCTATAGAATTGCGATAACGTTCTTCACTCTTAATAAGAGCTTCTTCAGCTTTCTTGCGGGTAGTTATATCTTCGAAAGTTGTAAATACCATGTATGGTTTTATTTGTCCCTGACGGATTAATGGAAAAGCATTTATATTTATCCATGTTATATCCTTTTTTTTGGGATTGAAAATTCCCATAACATTATTGGTGATCTTTTTACCTGTTTTTAATGCCTGCATCGAAGGATGCCCGTCTCCGTCAAAATCCGAACCATCCTCGTGTATTGCACGCCACCGTGGATCATATGAGGTCATGCCTTTCATCTGAGATTCTGTTAATCCCAGAATTTTTTCAGCCGCAGTATTAGTCAGTATTATTTTTCCATTCTGGTCCTGATATACAATACCATGTGACATTTTATTGAAAAGTGCATGAAACATAACATCTAAATCAATATGCTCTTTATCGATGTTAGCCCATTCAGCAGTATCAGGGTAGAGAAAAGTATTTTCAAGGTTTTTGAGCTTTTCAATCTCCTTATCCAGTTCCTTAACCTTGTTTTCTAATTCTTTATAGGTAAGTTTGTTATTTTTCATCAAGTGAATATAATATTTACCCTAACACGAACTGTTTAATAATACATGAAGCCAGCAAATAGAAAGTTAATTCAATAACATTTCACTTAATCGGAGTAAATTTAATAACTTTTTTGAGAATATAATCTAAATAAATTATTTTGTGCATCAAATGCATTAATAATTCTAAAGGGTTAATATTATCATTTTCAGATAATAATGCCATGGTTCTTAAATTTTATAAACTAAAATGCAATAAAACATGACATATCCGTCAATAATGATATGAAGAAGGAAAAGAACATAAAGACAGCGCTTAAAAAGTTCTTTACTGACGAATACAATAAATTAATTTCTTATGTACACGGTTATATTTCTGAGGTATATTATGGGATTGATGCTGAAGATATTATCCAGGATGTGGCACTCAATATTTATTCTAAGGTTGATATTAATGCACCTATAGAAAATTTAGCAGCCTATATATACAGGTCACTGAGAAACAAAATTATTGACATTCAGAGGAAACACAGGAGAAGTATTTCAATTGAAAACTATAATAACAAGATGAGTGAAAATGTATTAATGGAAACCATATCAGATGTTGCAGAAGAAGAGGAGTTTTACGAAAATGAGGCATTACAGGCAAAGATGATCGATGCAATAGAACAGTTAAAGCCGGAGGAAAAAGCAGTAATAATTGAAACGGAATTCAACAACAGGTCATTTAAAGAGTTATCAAGAGGATGGGATATACCTGTTGGCACATTACTGGCGCGTAAACACAGGGCCCTGGGTAAGTTACATAAGATTTTAAACGTATGAAATAATCGAAGTATAAACTATAAAATTATTTAAAAATGATGGCACATATTATGCATAAAAATGACGAACCAAGAGGTATCTATATCTTCAGGATAATAGGACTGGTAATTCTTGGTTTAATTGGGGCTACTGCTTTGGCTTTATTACTTGGCTATGTTGTAGTCTGGCTATGGAACTGGCTGATGCCCGCACTTTTTGGGCTCACTACCATTACTTTCTGGCAGGCAGTAGCATTAGTTGTACTTGCCCGGATACTTATCGGAGGATTTCACCATTCGCATAGGCAACCTTCAAGGGAAAGGATTCCGCCAAAGTGGAGAACATTTGCAAGAAGGCACTTTAATCACAGCGACTGGAAATATTATCATGATTATTGGAAGGAAGAAGGAAAACAGGCATTTGATGATTATGTAAAAAGAAAGAAAGAAGAATAAAGCTCCCTATATTAAATGCAGTAATCACCGGCAACAGAATATAATCTTTGCCGGTGGTTTTATTTACAGGCATTCCTCCCTGGATATACCATAATTCTTTTCCTCGGTCCTGTCACCTATAGGCTCCACATGTATGCTGACATCAAAGAGATTGTCAATTTCTGATCTGATGCTTTGTTCTACCTTATGAGATATTTCATGTGCTTTTTTCAGGGGCAGATTGCCATCAACTTCAATATCAACACCAACTTTTAATTTATATCCTATTTTTCTAACCCTCACCCTATGTGGATTCTGAACACCTTCTACAGAATCAATGGCTTTAAATATTTGTTTGTAAATTGCACTGTCTTCTGTCCCGTCCATTAATTCCCTGTTTGTCTGAAGAAAAATCTGAATTGCCACCTTTAAAATCCAGATGCTTACAATAAGGGCAGCTATTGATTCAATAACCGGCAGCTTAAATATATATGTAAAAATTAACCCTGTTAGAACAGAAAATGATATCAATATGTCGCACTGCATATTTTTTGCGTTGGCAGTCAACATCTGGCTGTTCAGTCGCCTGCCTGTTCTAAAATGATGAATTGATAACAGGATTTTCCCAATTATTGAGATAAGGGTAATAATTATGGCAAGGTTTAATGATATTTCCATGGTGCTGCCCTTAATTATTTTCCTGACAGCTATTATTGCTAATTCAATGCCGGCAAAAAATATTATCATTGACAATATCCTTGTTGCAATAGTCTCTGCCTTGCCATAACCATAAGGATACTTAATATTTGGGGGTTTTGATATTACACTCGCTGTAATTAAAGTTATTACTGAAGTTATTACGTCTTCAAGCGAGTCGATTCCATCAGCTACAACTGCAAGACTTCCCGCAACCAGTCCGAATACTACCTTCATCAGGGCCAATAAAGCATTGCCGGTAATAGAAATCCATGATGCCTTCTTAATTTCCTTTTCCCTGTTTAACATAAGATTAAGAAAATTTTGCTTTTATAAAGATAGAATATTATTAAACAAATAATATCAAGCTGACCGCCATAACAACCATACCACCTATCAGTCCGTATATTGACAGGTGAGCCTTTCCGTATTCGCGTGCGGCAGGCAGTAACTCATCTATTGATATGAATACCATTATTCCTGCAACTGAGGCAAACAGTATACCAAAGATTATATCGTTGAAAAAAGGCAATAATATAACGTAACCGATGAGAGCCCCAACAGGTTCTGCCAGTCCGGAAAGGAATGATAACCTGAAAGCTTTTCTTTTATTTCCTGTAGCGAAATAAACAGGTACTGACACTGCAATTCCCTCAGGGATATTATGAATAGCAATTGCTACTGCAATAGCAATACCAAGTCGGGGATCCTTAAGTACTGCTGTAAACGTTGCAAGGCCTTCAGGAAAATTATGAATTGCTATGGCCAGGGCCGAGAACAATCCCATACGCAGTAATTTGGTATTTAAAACTGTTTCAGGCGGAGATTTTATATCCTCAACTTTTCTCAGCTCATGAGGATTCCCCATTTCAGGAACCAGCTTATCAATAACAGCAATAAGGGCCATTCCTCCAAAGAAAGCTGCAACAGTTACCCAGTAACCCGGTAATTCACCCAGCTCAGATACCAGTGAACTTTTGGCTTTAAAAAATATTTCTATCAATGAAACATATATCATTACTCCTGCTGAAAAACCAAGGGCAACAGAAAGGAATTTTGTGTTTGTCGTACGCGCAAAGAATGCTATTGCACTGCCAATACCTGTTGAAAGCCCCGCAAATAAAGTTAATCCAAATGCCAGTAATACATTATTTATTTCCATATTAATTATTTTTAGGATAAAGCAAGTTTATTATTTTTAATGAAGGATTATTCCTGTAAGTTTCCGATTTTTATTAATGCATCCTCATCAAGTATTTTTATTTTACGCCCCTGAAGTTCGATCAGCATATCACTCCTGAATTCCGACAGCAACCGGATAACCGATTCAGTAGCAGTGCCCACAATGTTAGCTAATTCTTCACGTGTAAGGGATATTTTCAAATACCTTTCATTATCAAGATCAAACTCCTTTTTCAGATGTATTAACACTTCTGCCAGCCTTTCCTTTACTGTTTTCTGAGCTATATCCGTTATATAGTCATTAGCTTCACCCAGCTCCTTGCACGCTATCTGTAAAAGCTCCATTGCAAATTCTCCGTTGGTTTTAACTAAATTTATAACTGTTTCACTATGGACGAAAATTATCAGGGCATCTTCTATTACTTTTGTGGTTGTACAAGCCCTTTCCCTGCTTAATGTGGATCGGAATCCCATGATGTCTCCTTTTTTTGCAAACCTTATTATTTGTTCCTTGCCGTCAAACCCTGTTTTGTAAATTTTAATAATGCCCTTTTTTACCAGATAAAATCCGTAGATCCTGTCACCCTCCTTGTATATTATACTCCCCCTCTTGTATGGCTCGGGTTCCTGATCAATGGGAATTTGTGATAACTCCTCATCTGAAAGATGCCTGAAGATTGACTTTGAATCCAGTATATCCGGATTATCTGATTTGTAATTATAATTATATTCCATAACAAACAGTCAGCTATTTATTATCAAAGCAAATGAATCTTTTTTACATCATGTGTAAACATGATACTTAAATAATTGTTGTACATTTAATATTTTAGTATAAAGAATAAAATTATTAAAATCCTGAAATATTTAAAACACAAGACCTTCAATTATTATTAATTATATTTTTTTTTACGGATGAAAGAATCAATAACAGCAAAATGGATAGATAACTTAGCCTTTGAAACAGTTATTAACGGGCATAAACTAATTATTGATGCCAGGCCTGAAGTTGGGGGGAATGATATGGGACCGAGACCTAAGCCATTAATGATGGTTGCACTCGCCGGTTGTACGGGAATGGATGTAGCATCCCTTTTGAAAAAGATGAGAGTTGAAGTCGATGAGCTCAGCGTTAAGGTTGAAGGGGATATTACCGAAGAGCATCCAAAGCATTTTTCAGGTATGCATATTATTTATGAATTAAAAGGGAAAAATCTGGACCTTGCCAGGATTGAAAAAGCTGTAAAATTATCACAGGACAAGTATTGCGGAGTAAGTGTAACATACAGAAAAGCAATGAAAATAAGCTATGAGATAAAAATCAACTAATACGAATTTATCTGTAATTGACCGGATTTTTAAATATCGTATATGATTTTCTGTCCCTCATATATCCGCAGGTTTGTGCTGCATGCGGCAGCAACCTTTATATAGAGGAGAAATCTGTTTGCACCAGATGTTTATACCGGATCCCTAAAACAAATTTTCATCTGAATAGTAATAATGAAGTTGCACAGCTCTTCTGGGGAAGAGTTAATTTACAGGCTGCTACAGCATTTTACTATTATTATAAAGGAAGTAAATACCAGAAGATTATCCACCAGTGCAAGTATTCAGGACAAAGATATATAGGCTATGATTTAGGAAAGTTGTTTGCCGCAGATCTAAAACTTACATGCTTTTCAGGTATTGATATAATACATCCTGTTCCTCTGCATTATAAAAAATTTAAGCAAAGAGGATTTAATCAAAGCGAGTATATTGCAAGAGGAATATCTGAAGTATTGAATAAACCGGTAATAACTGATGCGGTCAGCAGAGAAATAACAGGTAAATCCCAGACAAGAAAAGGGAGGTATGAAAGATGGAAGAATGTTGAAGATGTTTTTAAAATTAAGCACCGCAGGAAACTTGAGAACAAGCATGTACTTCTTGTGGATGATGTTATTACTACCGGCGCAACTTTAGAAGCCTGTGCAACAGAAATACTGAAATGCAGCAATTCAAAAGTGAGTGTCGCAGCTCTGGCATATACTAAATATGATGCCTGAAATTAATCAATATTCCAGGTTATTTCCACATCCCAGTTTGATCTGATGTTAACCTCTCCCTTATAATAGCCCACTTTCTCAGGCTGTATTTTCTGCAGGTAGTTTCCGGTATCCCATTTACGGTTATTATTGCTGTCATATACAACTTTTAGTTTATAACCCTTTGGTTTTAGGTATCTGAATGCAGTATTGCCGCTTTGAGAGGTAAATTTTTCTCTTAAAAGTTTTTCCTTTTCATCAAGCAACTGGATAATTAAGGAGGAGGATACATTTTCCAACTTTAATATTAAATTTCCATAATAATCAATGCTCTGTGTCATAAATTCTATTAATATCGAATCATTTGATACACCCAAGATATCAGTGAAAGCATAAGGCTCGATCAGCAATTTGTATTTTGTGCCTTCCTCCCATTTATTTATAATTTTAAATTTTCTGAGCGCACCCGTATCTTTTAATAATTCAATATCCTGTTTTATTTCCAGTGTATCTTCAAGTTTGTAGAGGCTGAGAAGGGAATCCCCGGTTAAGAGAACAGGAGTTTCAGAAATGATCCTTACAGGTTTATTCAAATCAATAGTTGCTCCTTTTCTAATATTCAATTTAAGATTCAGATAGTCCTCTTCATCTGCAGTTATCCCATCTTCGCCCTTTTTCTTACCAGGCTTATTCCTTGTTTTGGGCTCACGGTATCTTAATTCTATTGTGTCGGTCTGTGTTACATAATTTTTTAATGTGTCAACTATTGTATAACTCAATTGCAAAGAGATAGTATCCATTCTACTGATAAGAGTGTCCCTCAGCCAGCAGATGATCGTGTCATTATTGGCAGATTTTTCTTCAATGAACCAGTTATCATAATATGCAAAGTTCAGGGGTTTTATTGACAAATTGTCATATAAGGGATGTTTAAATGCAAACATAATCTTTTCCTTTTTTTCCCTTTCTTTGGCTGTCAGGTACTGAAATATATTTTCTTCCTCGAAAAGAAACAGATTAACATTAAAGGCATATCTTATTTTTTTTTCAAGCATCATGGTATCCCCTGTTATTGAATCAATGACAAATGCAGGCAACAGGGTGTCAGCAACAATGCTGTCAGGATGAATCAGCGAATCGGCCAGGTAGAAGTTTTCAGTTTCAATCAACTTAGGGTCCAGCATAAAAGATGTATCAAGATAAGCAATATTCTCACTGTTCTGATCAAAT
>CAZFHF010000171.1:0-7034 GCA_964518655.1 uncultured Bacteroidales bacterium
CTTTTAATTGTTCAGCTCTGTTTCTTTTTCGCGAACCCATTGTACTGTTATAATTTAAGTTTTAATATTCTATCTCTGTCTACCTCCATGGGCTCTAAATATACGCGTGGGAGAAAATTCCCCCAGCTTATGACCTACCATGTTCTCTGTAATATAAACAGGGATAAACTTATTTCCATTATGTACTGCGACAGTATGACCGACGAAATCAGGAGATATTACTGATCTCCTTGACCAGGTTTTCACTACTGATTTTTTACCAGATTTATTCATCTTGGTAATTCGCATTTCTAATTTATAGTCGATAAATGGACCTTTTTTCAAAGATCTACTCATAGCATCAATGTATTATTTGTTCTTAGTTTTTCGTCTTTCTATAATATATCTGTTTGATGGTTTTTTCTTAGACCTTGTTTTATAACCTTTAGCAATTACTCCTTTTCTTGATCGCGGATGACCTCCTGAGGCTTTACCTTCACCACCGCCCATAGGATGATCAACAGGATTCATAGCTACTCCTCTTACTCTTGGTCTTCTTCCTAACCATCTGCTCCTTCCAGCTTTTCCTGATCTTTCTAAGTCATGATCTGAATTTGAAACAGTACCAATAGTTGCTCTGCAGGTTGTTAAAATCATTCTTGATTCCCCTGAGGGTAACTTAATAATTGCATATTTACCATCTCTGGATGTTAACTGTGCGTAGGAGCCTGCGCTTCTTGCCAGAACACCCCCACGGCCAGGCCGCAACTCGATATTGTGTATCAGTGTTCCTAATGGTATCTCGGCCAGAGTTAAGGTATTACCAATTTCAGGAGCTATTCCACTTCCTGACCTTACTGTTTGGCCCACTTTTAATCCATTCGGAGCAATGATATATCTTTTTTCACCATCTTCATAAACAAGCAGGGAGATTCTGGCAGTTCTGTTAGGATCGTATTCAATACTTTTAACTACTGCAGGAATTTTATCTTTATCCCTTAAGAAATCTATAACCCTGTATCTTTGTTTATGACCACCACCAGTATATCTCATTGTCATTTTCCCCAGATTATTACGTCCGCCGGTTTTTTTAACAGGCGTCAATAACGACTTCTCAGGCACAGACCTTGTTATTTCTTCAAACTTTGAAGCTACTTTATGCCTTTGTCCCGGAGTTATGGGTTTCAGTTTTCGTACAGCCATATTAATTAATTAGATATTGCTATAAAAATCTATTGCATCACCTTCACTTAAGGTTATTATTGCTTTCTTATATGATTTGGTCTTGCCGCTTACAATGCCTGTTCTTGTATATCTCATTTTCCTCTTGCCTCCATAGGTCATTGTATTTACAGAAGCAACCGATACATTATAGAGCTCTTCAACAGCTTTCTTAATTTGTATCTTATTAGCCCTTTGATCAACAATAAAGCCATACCGGTTCATGTCTTCACCTTGACCAGTCATTTTTTCAGTTACTATGGGCTTTAATAGTATATCCATTTTTTCCTGTATTTCATTTAGTTTTTATACATACTTTGTAAGATATCAAGAGAGCTTTCAACAAATACAATGATATTACAATTCATAATATCATAAGTTGTTAGTTCTGAAACTGGTACAACTTTTGAATCTTTTATATTACGAGACGACAAATATATATTTTTATCTGGTTTGTTTAAAACAATTAATATCTTATTATCGTTGATTTTCAAATTATTAACCAGGCTAATATAATCTTTGGTCTTTGGAGCATCAAAGTTAAAGTCTTCCATAACTTTAATATTCTTGCTTTTAGCTTTATAAGACAGGGCTGATATTCTTGCTAACCTTTTCGTTTTTTTGTTGAGCTTGAATCTGTAACTGCGTGGAATCGGACCAAAGACTCTGCCTCCTCCCCTGAAGATAGGATTCTTTATACTGCCAACCCTCGCTGAACCGGTACCTTTTTGTCTCCTTATCTTTCTTGTGCTACCGGTAATTAGTGATCTGTCCTTTGCACTGTGGGTCCCCTGCCGATTGTTTGCCAGATACTGTTTAACATCCAGATATATGGCATGATCGTTGGGTTCGACAGCAAATATTGAATCTGTTAATTCAACTTTCTTTCCTGTATCCTCTCCCGAAATATTTAATACTGACAGTTTCATTAATTTATATTTTAAGTTCTATCCGGACTTTCAACAATAACATAGGTACCATTTGAACCTGGCACCGAACCTTTCAGAAACAATAAATGTTGTTCAGGGATGATCTTAACCTTACGAAGGTTAAGGGTCTTAACTGCTTTATTACCAGTCTGACCAGCCATTTTCATTCCTTTAAACACTCTTGAAGGATCTGATGAAGCACCTATTGAGCCAGGAGCCCTGTTTCTATTATGTTGTCCATGAGTAGCATCGTTAACCCCGGCAAAATTGTGCCTTTTTATAACTCCCTGAAATCCTTTGCCTTTTGATTTTGCAGTGACATCAAGCCAAATATCATTATTAAAATAATCAACAGTAATAACATCGCCGGGCTTCCAGTGTTTCACAAATCCCCGGAGCTCAATGATTTTTCTTTTAGGTGTGGTATTAGCTTTTCTAAAGTGTCCCAGCATAGCTTTGGTTGTATTTTTTTCCTTCTTTTCATCAAAAGCCATTTGAATGCCTGCATACCCGTCTTTTTCAACAGTCTTTATCTGTGTGATAACACAGGGTCCGACTTTAATGACAGTGCAGGGTACGTTATTGCCTGCTTCATCATATACTGAGGTCATGCCGACCTTTTTTCCAATTAGTCCTGGCATTTTATTAAAATTATTTGTTATACTTTAATTTCTACTTCCACTCCACTTGGCAATTCTAATTTCATTAATGCGTCAATCGTTTTGGGAGTAGAGCTGTAAATATCCAACAGTCTTTTAAATGATGACAACTGAAATTGCTCACGGGATTTCTTGTTAACAAAAGGCGAACGTAAAACCGTAAACACTCTTTTATGCGTGGGAAGCGGAATAGGACCGCTTACTACAGCACCCGTGGTTTTTACGGTTTTAACAATCTTTTCTGCAGATTTGTCAACAAGATTGTGATCGTAAGATTTCAGTTTTATTCTAATCTTCTGGCTCATTATTTTTATAATATAATATTATACAAATGCTTTTAATCCTTTAATTCTTTCAATTATATTCTGAGCGATATCAGGTGGTACTTCCTCATAATGCGAGAATTCCATTGTTGAGGTTGCCCTGCCTGATGTCAGAGTTCTCAATATTGTTACATAGCCGAATTTTTCTGCCAAAGGTACCTTGGCTTTTATTGTCCGTGCGCCTCCTTTGGTTTCCATACCTTCCACTTTTCCCCGGCGCTTGTTAAAGTCAGCGATAATATCTCCCATATATTCTTCAGGTGTTACAACTTCAGCAGACATTATTGGTTCCAGCAATTTTATTTTTGCTTTCCTCATAGCATTTTTAAAACCCTGCTTTGCTGCAATCTCAAAAGAAAGAGAATCAGAATCAACAGAATGGGAAGATCCGTCTTTAACTACCACTTTAAGGCTGTTAACAGGGAATCCTGCTAAGACTCCGTTACGCATAGCTTCTTTGAATCCTTTCTCAATATAAGGAACAAATTCTTTAGGGATATTTCCGCCTTTAACTTCATCAACAAATTGAAGACCTTTTATACCTTTATCAGCTGGTGACATAACAAATAAGATATCAGCGAATCTGCCTTTGCCCCCGGTTTGCTTTTTAAATATTTCCCGGTGTTCAACAGTGGAATCAATAGCTTCTTTATATGCTACCTGGGGAGTTCCTTTATTGCATTCAATATGAAATTCTCTTCTGAGCCTGTCTATAAGTACTTCAAGATGAAGTTCTCCCATCCCATTAATGATTGTTTGTCCTGAATCCTCATCTACTTTAACCTGAAATGTAGGATCTTCCTCGGAAAGTTTACCCAGGGCAATTCCTAATTTATCAAAGTCTACCTGTACCTTTGGCTCTATAACCATACCAATTACTGGTTCAGGAAAACTCATGGTTTCAAGGTAAATTGGCTTTTTAATGTCACATAGTGTATCACCTGTAACCAAATCCTTGAATCCAACAGCGGCACATATATCTCCGGCATCAACCCTGCTTTTTGGATTTTGCTTATTCGCGTGCATCTCGTACAGGCGTGTAATTTTTTCCTTCTTTCCGGTTCTGGGATTGAACACATTCATTCCGGATTCAATAAATCCGGAATAAATCCTCAGAAAAACCAGTCTTCCTACAAAGGAATCGGATACAATTTTAAAGGCTAAGGCTGCTAAAGGCTCTTCAGGATCAGGATTTCTTTTAATAATCTGCTCATTCCTTGGATTTTTACCCTGTACAGCTCCAACATCATATGGACTGGGCAGAAATGCAGACACAGCATCCAATAATCTTTGTACACCTTTATTCTTCAAGGCAGCGCCGCATAACACAGGGATTATGGATTTGCTAATCGTTGCTTTGCGTATAGCCAGTATTAACTCCTCAGATGTTAGAGAATCTTTATCATCAAAGAACTTTTCAAGTAAATTATCGTCTGATTCACATACTGTTTCAATGAGCTTATCGCGCCATTCATCTACCTGCTCTTTCAGGTCATCCGGAATATCAATATATTCATATTTAACGCCAAATTCGTTATCTTCTTTCCATATTATGGCACGTTTTTCTATCAGATCAACAACTCCTTTAAATGTTTCCTCGGAACCTATAGGGATTTGTAACGGGATAGGATTAGCTCCAAGCTTTTTCTTTATTTGCCTGATAACACTATAAAAATCTGCTCCTATGCGATCCATCTTATTTACAAAAGCAATACGCGGAGTCCCGTATTTGTCAGCTTGTCTCCATACAGTTTCTGACTGGGGTTCTACACCTCCAACAGCACAGAAAATAGCAATAGCACCATCCAGAACACGCAATGAACGCTCTACCTCAACTGTAAAGTCAACATGTCCGGGAGTATCTATAATATTAATCTTGTAATCGTGATTATTATATTTCCAGTAGGTAGTAGTGGCTGCGGAAGTGATAGTTATTCCTCTTTCCTGCTCCTGTATCATCCAGTCCATAGTTGCTGCCCCATCATCAACCTCTCCTATACGGTGGGTAATACCAGTGTAAAACAGTATGCGCTCGGTGGTAGTTGTCTTACCGGCGTCAATATGGGCCATTATCCCAATATTTCTGGTATAATTTAAATCTTTGTCCATTACACTAATTATCAGCTAGCAACTATAATTATCGTATACTATATATATTTCTTAGAACCTAAAATGGGCAAAGGCTTTATTTGCTTCAGCCATTCTGTGTGTTTCTTCTTTCTTTTTAAATGCTCCCCCTTCTTCATTATATGCAGCCAGAATTTCTGCTGCCAGTTTTTCGCTCATAGATTTTCCGCTTCTTTTTCTTGCAAACTGGATTATGCTCTTCATGCTCAGACAGACTTTTCTGTCAGGCCTTATTTCATTGGGGACCTGGAATGTTGCACCTCCGACTCTTCTGCTCTTAACCTCTACCTGGGGAGTAACATTTTCAAGAGCCTTCTTCCATATTTCCAGAGGTGTCCCTTCAATATCCTTGCCTTTTTCTTCAATAATATCAAGTGCATCATAAAAGATCTTGTATGCAAGATTCTTTTTACCCTTAAACATAATACTGTTTACGAATCTGCTTACAAGAGTATCATTAAATCTTGGATCAGGTAATAATTTACTTTTTTTTGGTTTTGATTTTCTCATCTTTAAATCTCCTCCTACCGGCAATTATTTCTTTGGCCTTTTGGCTCCATATTTAGACCTGCGTTGAGTACGTCCTTCAACTCCTGAAGCATCAAGCGCCCCTCTGATTAAATGATATCTGACACCCGGCAGGTCTTTTACTCTGCCACCCCTGATAAGAACAATTGAATGCTCCTGAAGGTTATGACCTTCACCAGGGATATATGCATTAACCTCTTTACCATTAGTAAGTCTTACTCTGGCTACTTTCCTCATCGCTGAATTAGGCTTTTTGGGCGTTGTTGTATAAACACGCACACAAACCCCTCTTCTTTGCGGACAAGCATCCAATGCCGGAGCTTTACTTTTATCACTAATTTTGCTCCTTCCTTTTCTTACTAACTGCTGAATAGTCGGCATATACAATTATATTGACATATGTTTTTAAATTGGGATGCAAAGGTAGATTATTTTTTATGAAAAACAACAAGAAGCGAAAATATTTTTATATAATAATTGTACTATTTTATATTATAGTATAATATATGTTTTGATCAGGATTTTGAAATTATTAACTCATATAATTAATTATTGATTGTAACATAAAAAATAACCCAACCGCCATTAAAATTATTTAACTGTGTTTTATTTTAATTTCAGTATTAATACCCAAATGTAAAATTATGATTTACAGCACATAATATCTTTTTGCTATTAATAATTTATACGCCTTGCTTCTTTTTAAAAAAATGCTATTTTTGCAAATCCTTTTCAGGAGGTAAATTAAAATAATAATTCAATTTTATGTGAAATGAAAACCTATACAACCGATCAGATCAGAAATCTTGTAATTGTTGGAAATTCAGGCTCCGGTAAAACAACTTTATCTGAAGCAATGCTTTCTGAAGGTGGAGTAATTGACAGGAGAGGAGTTGTGGAAAGTAAGAATACAGTTTCTGATTACAGGGAAATTGAGCATTACAATACTAGCTCCGTTTATTCAACTCTTTTATATTCTGAATATAATAACTGTAAGATAAATTTTATTGATGCTCCCGGTCTTGATGATTTCATAGGGGGTGTTGTTTCCTCGCTAACAGTTGCTGATACTGCATTATTAGTTATTAATGCACAAAATGGAATTGAAGTAGGCGCGGAAATACATGGCAGATACTTAAAGAAATCAAATACTCCTATGATTTTGGTAGTAAATCAACTTGACCATGAAAATACCAATTATGAAAGATGTATTGAAACTGCCAGGGAGTGCTTCGGAAATAATGTAACGATTGTACAGTATCCTGTTA
>CAZFHF010000172.1:0-7026 GCA_964518655.1 uncultured Bacteroidales bacterium
AAGTAACTATCCGAATCCTTTTAATCAAACAACTGAAATTGCCTATAGCCTTTCGGAAAATGCATATATTGTAATTGGTGTGTTTGATGCATTAAACAGGAGAATTGCCGTGCTCGTTGATGAAGAAAGACCAGCAGGCGATCATAGCGTTACATGGGATGGGAAGAACCACTGCGGTCAGACAGTTTCTGAAGGTATTTATTTTTATCACATCAGGGCAAATAATTTCAGTAAGTCGGGTAAGATGATATTGTTAAAATAACTGCGTTAGTACTGTATAATTAATGAAATACTAATATTAAACTTGATAACTTCCCTGAAATGAAATATTTGACTTTCATTTCAGCAGCTATATACTTATCTGTTTCAGCATAATATGCGCAGGCCTGGGTACCGGATGCCGGAAACGGCAATTATAAAAATCCTGTGATCTTTGCAGATTATTCTGATCCTGACGTGGTGAGAGTAAATGATGACTTTTATATGGTTGCATCCAGCTTTAACTGTATGCCCGGAATACCGGTATTACACTCAAAGGATCTGGTAAACTGGAAGATAACAGGCCATGTATATGACAAACTGCCATTTGAGAAATATGATAAACCTGTTCATGGAGAAGGTTCATGGGCACCTTCAATCCGGCATCATAACGGTTTGTTTTATGTATATTTCTGTACTCCTCATGAAGGCCTTTTCATGGCAAGCACAGCAGATCCTGCAGGCTCATGGGATTTGCACCATGTCGTTAAAGTTGAAATGTGGGAAGACCTCTGTCCCATATGGGATGATGATGACAATGCATATCTTGTAAGAAGTAAGTTAAGGGGCGATATTCTTTATTTGCACCGCATGAGCGGAGACGGCAAAAAACTGCTGGATAACGGAACAGTAATATTTCATAACGAGGAAACACAGCCGACAATTGAAGGCCCGAAGCTCCTCAAAAAAGACGGATACTATTATATTCTTGCACCTGCCGGAGGCGTTCCCCATGGATGGCAAACAGTACTTCGTTCAAAAAACATTTATGGTCCTTATGAATCAAAGATAGTACTGCATAAGGGCAGCACAGAAATAAACGGACCCCACCAGGGAGGAATTGTTAAGCTGGAATCCGGCGAATGGTGGTTTTTGCATTTTCAGGACAGGGATGCATACGGCAGGATTGTTCACCTGCAACCGGTATACTGGCAGGATGACTGGCCGATGATGGGGGAAGATATTAATGATGACGTTATAGGTGAGCCTGTACAGGAATATAAAAAACCTGATGTTGGAAAGTCGTATGATATTATCATACCTCAAACATCGGACGAGTTTAACGCCAGTGAACTGGATTTGCAATGGCAGTGGCATGCCAATCCTGAGAGGGAATGGTACTCCTTAAATGAAAATCCCAGCCACCTGAGACTCTATTCAATACAAAACATATCTCAAAGCGGGAATCTGTGGTTCGTACCAAATCTGTTACTTCAGAAATTTCCGGCACCTTCTTTTACAGTTACTGCAAAAATAAATTTCACTCCTGAAAAGATTAACGAAAAAGCCGGACTGGTGATTATGGGCAAAGAATGGGCTTTTCTGGCAATTGAGAATACCCCTGAGGGTATGCAGCTGGGAGTATATAACGGAGAGTTCTACCGCGGTTATGACGTAACACAAACAGTTGACTCAGTAAAAATTACGGATAGCAGCTGCTACTTAAGAGCATTCGTCAGCTATCCCGGAAAGTGCACATTTGCATACAGCAATGATGGCACAAATTACCAGCAAATTGTTATCAGATGATATAAATCATCACATCTTTATGATTCATATCATCTGATAATACTTGACTACAAGCAGTAAATTGTATTAGATTTATTTCTGAAAAATCAAATCTCAAAAGCATGGAAACAATTCTACAAATCCCGGCGCTTAAACTAAAAAAGAACATGTGTATTTCAGGTGATGAACTGGAGAGTATGGGAATATTTCCTACTAACTTGTACTGCTTTACCTACTATCATTATGTGTTATACCAGAAAGAGGATAAACGAATAATCCTAAAACCATTACCACACGATCTTTACAAGGTTATCAGAGTATATGATTTTATAAGTGCTTAGAAGTTATCTTCAGGAATAAATAATTCTTATTTATGCACGTGTATTTTTTATTATCGTGCTAAAAGACTCCAGTAAATTTATAATCTTTTGAACAGAATATGGTTTTGTCAGCAACTGATCAAAACCAACATCTTTATAATCATCGAAAAATATCTTTGGATTATGCGCAGTTAAAGCAACTACTGGCATATTGCTCTTGGGTGCTGCAAAAGACTTCCTTATATGCTTTGTAGCCTCAATTCCATTCATAACAGGCATTTCAATATCCATAAGAACGATATCAATATCATTATGTTCCATTAAAATCTCGATTGCTATTTTTCCGTTTTCAGCCTCCAGATGTGTGTGGCCTAAATCCTCAATTATTTCAGATAACAGCAGCCTGTTAGTGAAAATATCATCAGTTACTAAAATTTTCATATTATTGTTTTATGTAAATTGTCTAACCTAACTCACTCAGAGTTTTCACAATATTCATACTGTTTATTGAGACTTTTGCACCTTCAAGATTTATGATTTTATCATGCTTAAATTCCGCTAATGTTCTGATAAAACTCTCTTTTGTTGTTCCGGCAAGTTCAGCCAGTTCCCTCCTGGTAAAAGGAAATTCGAAATCATTGCTCTTGAATATTACCTCTGAAAAATACAAAATAACATCTGCAATGCGTCCCGGCAGTTGTTTATGTGACTGGCTCATTAACCGTTCAAAAATAAACAAACCATCGTTGCTTAGTAATTTTACTATGTTCATAGAAAAATCACCGTTGGTTCTCAATATATTATTAAATACATCCCTGTCAATAAAACATATTTCTGCAGATTGAATAGCCGAGGCTGAATATTTATGTACATCTCCCCCAAATATTGACATCAATCCGAGAAAATCATTCTTTACTGCAATCTTTAAAACAATATATTTATTATTTCTTCCTTCTTTGTAAATTTTTACTAACCCGGAAATGACAAACATGATATGGGAAGTGCGTGTGTTTTGCCGGAAGATATTCTCTTTCTTATTATAGATAACAACGTTGCTGTTCTGCTTTATCTCATTTTTTTCCTGTTCTGACAGACAATCTTCAAAAGGAATAATACAATTAGACTCTTTGTTATTATTTACTGTCATAAAATTACATATAACTAAATACTATAATAAATATAATAAAAAATGTTGATTGTATAAAAAGATTTAGACTATAAAAAGGTGATCTATATCACTTATTTTATTTAATGATCTTATTAAGAGATGTATACAAGTAATATAAGTTTATATTTATTTAGCAGTTTTACTGGCATCGTAGTTATTTCTTAATAATAATATTTATTGTTAGTTTTATATTTTAATTTTACTTATATTTAATATAGTTAATAGTAATAGCTGAAGTATGGAATTAAAGAAAGATTATAATATTCTTGTTGTTGATGATTCTACAACAAATGTAGTTTTGCTTGAAGCAATATTTTATGAAAGAGGGTATAAAATTGATACTGCCTTAAATGCAAAAGAGGCCTTTTCGATTATAGAAAAAAAACTACCTGATTTAATCTTGCTGGATTTATTGATGCCTAGAATTAGCGGATTTGATTTTCTTAAACAGTTACGGGCGGATAAAAATACTAAAGACACTCCGGTTATAGTTGTTACTGCATCTTCTGATGAAGAGAATTTTGAAAAGATAATGAAACTGGGTGCTGTAGATTATATTCAGAAGCCAATTGATTTAAAGTATATTGTTGATAAGGTTGAATCTGTTCTGAAGCAAAAAGTATAACTAATTGACAGCTATTCAATTCTAATCCGGGTCCAATATCAAGATAATCTTAAACTTTGTTGTCATTCAACTTATTATTCTTAATTTTATTCATATAAAAATTTACTCTGGCAATCAGCTATTTTACTCAATGTTCGTTTATTAAGTAAGAGAAATACGGTTCAAATGAAAAGAATACTTATTGTTGATGATAACTTGATGATGAGAAGACTGATCAGAAATGTATTCAAGGACGATAATTATGTCATTAAAGAAGCCAGAAATGGCATGGAAGGACTTAAATTGGCTGATAAAAAACATTTTGATCTTGTAATTACAGATATTGTTATGCCAGAAATGGAGGGAATAGAATTTATTATAGAACTAAAGAAAAACTTTCCTGATACAAAAATAATTGCCATATCCGGGGGAAAGCCATATTACCTTTATGTAGCAAAAAAACTGGGGATTGATGCCGTGTTTACAAAACCATTAAATCATTCTGATTTTGTAAATACTGTCAAAACTATTATTTAATTTTCCAGCGTAAATTCTCTTATACTGGTAAAAGGCATACGCTATCTTTTATTGCTCCTGATTATACTCATACCTGACCTAAAAATATTACATTAAAAAAATGCCATATTAAAAAATATTATTTATTTTTAGATATGAGTCTTTCGATTTTATAATATCAGGTAATGTAATTAATATGGAAAATAAAAAAGAATTTATTACCCAGATGACTATGTTGGCAGTTGTGATCTCATTAATCTTTCCTATTACCGCCCTGGCTATAGACTTGATTCTACTGGAAGACACTACCTATACTATTAAAGGTTTTGCAAAATTATACTCAGATAATCCTTTGCACTGGATTATTTTATCCCTTGTACTGGTTATTCCAATAGCTGTTTTTTTCATTGCAAGGTTCTTTTCCAACAGACTTCAGGAGAAACTAAGAATTATTAAACAGGAACAGAACAAGACTAAAAAAATTGATGATTTCACACAGAAGCTGATAAAAGAAGATTTTTCTGTTGAAATTGATATTGGTGAAGATGAAGTTCTTGGCAAATCATTGATGAACCTTAGAGATACTCTTAAAACCAATAAGGAAATTGATGTTAAGCGAAGAAAGGAAGACGAACAAAGAAGCTGGATCTCAGAAGGTTTGGCTAAGTTCGGCGAAATTCTCAGAAATGAAATAAATAACCTTGAAGCATTGTCATTTAATACTATAAAGGAACTCACAAAATATATCAATGCAATACAGGGTGGATTCTATATGTTAAAAAACGGGGATGAAAAAGAGAAGTATTTTGAAATGACCGCATTTTTTGCGTATGACAGGAAAAAATTTACCAATCAGCAGGTAAAGTGGGGCGACGGTCTTATAGGTACAAGTGCGGAAGAGAAAAGGCTAATCTATATTACCGATATTCCTGATGATTATGTTAACGTAACTTCAGGACTCGGTCAGACAAATCCCAGTTCTGTTTTGGTTGTGCCTTTAATTAAAGAGGAAGAACTGTTCGGTGTAATTGAGTTAGCATCTTTTAACGAATTAAAGCAATATGAAATTGATTTTGTGAAAAAGATTGCTGAAAATATTGCTTCTACCCTGTCACTGGCAAGTATCAATATAAAAACCTCAAAGCTGCTTGAAGAAACTAAGGCTCAAACACAGGCCCTTGCTTCACAGGAAGAAGAAATGAGGCAAAATATGGAAGAGCTGCAAGCTACACAGGAGGAAGCAACAAGACAGGCAGAAAGATTTGTGTTGCTTGAAAATACCGTGAATCATACATTGATTCGTGCAGAATATAATAAAGACGGGTATTTGCTTTATGCAAACACCAAGTTTCTTAAAAAACTTGAATATACACGGACTGATGAGGTTGAAGGGCAGCATATTACAACATTTATCGATAAAAAGGACCATGACTGGTTTAATGAAATATGGAAAAACCTTTCAAAAGGAGGCAGACATTTCGAGGGATATATGAAACATATTTCAAAAACAGGTAAAGACCTGTGGACAATGGCAACCTATACTTGTATCAGACACGAAGATAACAGTGTGGATAAAATTCTCTTCCTGGCACTCGATGCTACTGAACAGAAAAGCTTAAGCCTGAAAATGGAAGGTATTATCGATTCAGTTGACCGTTCAGGAATTAAACTTGAACTCGACATTAGTGGTAATGTCGTAGACCATAATGAGGCATTTCTGCTGATCTTTAATCATGACCAGAAAGATATTTCTTCACTTACAATTTTTGATCTTATAAATAATCTGGAACTGGAAAACTTTACAGCGAAATGGGATACAATTATTAAAGGCATAGGATTTCAGGGTAAATTTAAATTAAAAACAAAGGACGACGAAACTAAATGGATTAGAGGAGCTTTTAGCGCTGTTTACGATATGTATGGTGATGTGGAACATATATATTTCATAGGTCAGGATATTACCAATGAAATAAAAATGGAAATTGAGATGGGAGAACAAACAGAGATCCTGAAGAACCAGGAGAAATTGTTGCGTGAATCAAGAAGAGAACTTAGCAAACAACTGCGCGATGTTAAACTTGAAATGAAAAGCCAATTCAGAGATATTGAAATATCAAACAGAAGATATGAACTGATTTTTAATAATATTATTGACGGGATAATAGTCACTGCCAGTGATAATAAAATTATTTTCTTCAACATCGCTGCAGAAAAAATTTGGGGGTATGATAAAAATGAAGTATTAGACCAGGATATCAGCATTCTCTTCTCTAATAAAACAATAAATGAAGATAAGTTTATCTCTGCGTATGTTGGCACAGGAGATGCCAAAATAATCAATACCAGAAGAAATGTTAAGATTAAATGTAAAGACAAAAAAGAAAAACTGGTATCAATATTTTTATCCAAGACTAAAGTAGAAAATGAAATAACATATACTGCATTTGTTCAAAATGTTGACAATTGACATAATTATTAAGCAGTATTAAAATAATGAAAAACTAAATGCTTAAAAGGTCATTAAATAAGCCGGATAAGTTTACCTTTCTGCAGTTAAGTAAAATACTTGAGCTTGAGAATATTGGATTCTGGATTAAAATTCCAAAAGGTAATGAAATATGGTTCTCGGAAATAGCAGCTGCACAATTAGG
>CAZFHF010000173.1:0-6949 GCA_964518655.1 uncultured Bacteroidales bacterium
AAATACAGTAGAAAATGGATATAAAAATGTGAGATTCAATTTTAACCAGATAAAAAATAATAGTAAAATACCGGATTCAAGTGAGATTAAAAAGAATGGGAAATTACTCATTTTAGATGAATAATATGAAGAAAATATATCTATTTATAATAATTTTAATAATGCTCATATTTTTGCTTTATAACTGTAAAGAAAATTATAAGCAAAAAATTGCCACTGATACAGAAATTGATATCTCAAAATTTGAACCAGGTATCTATATTCTTAAAATTGAGGGTAATAAGAAAGTATTGGTTCAAAAATTTATTAAAAAATAATGTCATATATATATCAACATTACCGTAAAAATCCCGGTTTACTGCTGAAATAACCATTACCTTGAAATAATAAGCCTACGGGTTTTAAATCCCTTACAAAAAACCTTAATGCCGGAAATATATCTGGTTATACCATTGCCGTATTGACAAGAAATATGTAATTTGAATTTCAGAATTTAAATTATTGTCTAACCATTATATCAAAAATTATGAAAACAGATACTTATACAAAAATTATCCTGACTATTATTGCAATATGTTTGTTGATCCTGACACTGAACCAGGTTGATCTGATTCCAAAGGCTTACGCAGCGGAACAGGATGAATTATTTGAAACAGGTTCAATAAATTACGGATTAATTCCTTTGAATGAAGACGGAAGCTTTTCAGTTAAGCTGAGCGGCCAGGAAGAATTTAATGTTAATATTGTAGGAATAAATACTTCTGACGAACTGGATATTAATCTTGATGAAATCGGCGGGGGCTATATATCCAGCGGGGGTCCTATAAGGATTAAATCTGAATAAAAATGGCCGATAATATTAATAATTGTAGCAGGATTAATGATTTATTTAAGGTATACCGGAAAGAAGAAACTTAATAAAACAAGTAATAAATAAAATGAATTTTATGTCGGTTTTAAAGCCAGGTATATGGAACGCCTGGTTATTCATGAGCGTTTTTATCCTTCAGATGATGGTAATAATGTTTGCGGGTGAACGTGTGAAAAAAAGAAGCCATGTTCCGGCAGAGGTAAAACAAAGCAAACGTGACAAATATACGGCTGTTATTGCTAATCTTGTATGGTTGCTGGCACTGGCCTATTCCATTTTTTTGCCTTTAAGACTAAATACTATATGGTTTTATTCCGGCCTTATTATATTTATTATTGGCCTGGTATTATTGACCATAGCTACTTATGATTTTATGAGCGTGCCTTCTGAGCATGTAATTGCAAGAGGAGCATATAAAATCTCACGGCATCCGATGTATATGGCGACTTTTTTCATTTGTCTGGGAGCCGGTATTGCCTCTGTTTCATGGGTATTTTTACTTATAAGTATGATAATGGGTATTAGCTTTTACAGGGAAATGCTTATTGAAGAGAAATATTGTCTTTATAAATATGGAAGTCCCTATCAGGAATATATGAACAGGGTTCCCAGATGGATCGGAATACCTAAGAAAGTGTAGCATATAACAAAGGATACCATCCTTTCATAATATTACCTGCAGGATAGTATCCTGAACTGTTGCAGGTATCAAGATACTATCCCTCGGGATTAAAGAATTTTATACAAAATATTGAAAAATTCGTTATTCTGTTGTATCTTGAGGTAACTTTTATTTCCTATTGGCTAAACAGGTCTTTTATAATTTAAATCTTATACTCAAACGGGACTAATAGAGAGGGAGATGCTGTATGCTGCAATATTATAAAAGTCTGAAAAAAAAATCTTATCTGCCTGAATTCAAGATCTTTAGACTCATGCTCTTAATGAGCATCATTTTTTCCTTCCGGATAGATCTTATTGCACAACATAGCGAGTTAAGATTCAGCCATATTACTACAAAAGATGGTTTGTCGAGCAATATTGTTAATTGTATTGAACAGGACAACTATGGATTCATATGGATCGGCACTATGGAGGGATTAAACCGTTATGATGGTTATAATAACAAAGTCTTTAAAAAAATACTGGGAGACACTACAAGTCTCGCAGATAATATGGTTTACAGTATATACATTGATGATCCTAGCAATATATGGGTTGGAACACAGAATGGAATTTGTCTTTACAATGAGGATTACGGAAATTTTCAAACCATTATTCTGGATAAGGAAAGGCTCCATATTAATACGTCAAACAGGGTAACGCGAATTAACGAGGATTCAAACAATAAACTCTTTGCAGCAGTAGAGTTAGGTACGATATTCGAATACGACCGTGAGTCATCGACTTTTATTGTTGACACACCTGACTTTGTAAGTATCAAGGATTTTCTTATTGACAGCGAAGATAATTTCTGGCTTGGCGGTACTAACGGATTATATTATTACAACAGAAAAACAGGGAATATCAAGCATATAACATACTGTTTCCATAAAAATAAGAAAATCCCGATAAGCGAAGTCAACACAGTCTTTGAAGAAGGAGACACTATATGGGTTGGCACCATTCTGGGCCGTATTTTTTACGTGTTAAAGAATACGTTACAGATATATCCGCTTGAGTATGATTTTGACCAGACATATTATGTATACGACATTTTTAAAGCTAGTGACGGCATATTCTATATATCATCCACAGAAGGATTGTTTTTGTATAATAAGATTGATAATACATATTCAACATACAAATATGAAAAGCAAAATCCATATGGAATTAATGCGCTGGGAGTAACACAGGTTTTTGAAGACAGGCAGGGGAATATGTGGGTTGGCACCTACCAGGGTGGGATAAACCTTTCAACTAAAGGTAAGTCTTTCAACAATTACAATTTATTCAGTAAGGACTTCTCACTTGATATTACCAATATAAACATCATTCTAGAAGATAGTAAAGGCAACCTTTGGCTGGGTTCATTTGATGAAGGGATAAATGTTATTAACCCGGAGACAGGCAGAAAAAAGCTTTTTTTACATGATGAGAATGATCCTTATTCTCTGGCTTTTGGGACCGTCTTCAGTATTTTCGAAGACAGCAGGAAAAATATATGGGTTGGGACTTACCTGGGATATTTGCAAAGATACGACCCTGCTACCAATAAATTCATTTCATATGATTTTAAAGCGGAAGATAATAATCCAAGATTCGGTAGAGATATTCGCTCGATCATTGAAGATAAAGACGGATGCTTATGGATGATCTCACATGGTACAGGGATCATTAAATTTAATCCGAATACCGGAAAATATAAGCAGCTTAAAAGGGATTTCAGTAACATTGACAAAACACTGGCTGACGACTGGTCTTTCCAGATAATTGCCGATAGTAAAGGGTATTTCTGGATCGCTACACCTTCGGGATTATCCAGGCTTAATCCGGAAAATGAGACTTTTACAAATTACTATCATAATCCTGATGATACTGCAGGTCTATGCCATAACTATATTAATGTTCTATTCGAAGATAGTTATCAGAATTTATGGATAGGCACAAATTTCGGACTGGATCTTTTTGACAGGGAAAAGAATATATTTGTTCATTTTTATGAGGAGGACGGACTGCCCAGCAACCAGATAAAAGGAATACTGGAAAACAGGGCAGGAGAATTATGGATAAGTACAGGTTATGGTCTTACACGTATGTATTATAAGTATGATTCGGAGAATAATAAAATCGTTACATCATTCAGGAATTATAATAAATATGATAATATTCAGGACGATTTCTTCTCAAACCGTTCAGGATGTAAGTTAAGAAACGGTAATCTGGCTGTTGGTGGTGAGAATGGAATAACCATTTTTGATCCTGATAATATTATTGAAAATACAAGCTTGCCAGAGCTATATATTACGGGTTTTAAATTATTTAACAAACAGGTTACAATAGGTGAATACGATTCTATTTTAAAACGAAACATTACCAATACTGAAGAAATAATACTGAAGCATAATCAGGACTTTTTCTCTTTTGAGTTTGTGGCAATAAATTATATATCAAGAGAAAAAAACCAGTTCAAATATATGATGGAGGGCTTTGACGAGGATTGGATAGAGATAGGCAACAAGCGCGAGGCATCATATACAAATCTTGATCCGGGGGAATATATATTTCGTGTTATAGCATCTAACAATGATGGGAAATGGAATCAGGAAGGTGCGAGCATTAAGATAACCATTTCACCGCCATTCTGGGGAACCTGGTTGTTTAGAATACTGGTAGTTCTTATATTATCCTCGCTGATTGCAGGTTATTATTATCAGAGATTCAGGGATTTTAAAAATCAGAAATTGCTGCTTGAAAAAAGAGTTGCTGAAAGAACATCTGAACTGGTTAAACTCAATGCTGAACTTACTGATAAAAACATTAAAATATCAGCGCAGAATGATGAAATAACATCACAATCAAAAGAAATATCAACAAAAGGGAAGGAGATATTAAGACAAAAAGAAAAACTTGAGGAGCAGAAGAATGAAATAGAAAAAGCATATGAAGAGCTTAAGATTTACCGCACACAACTTGAAGAACTTGTGGAGAACAGGACCCGTGAGCTTATCGCGGCTAAAGAAAAGGCGGAAGAATCGGACAGGCTGAAAACTTCTTTCCTTACTAACATGTCTCATGAAATAAGAACGCCTTTAAATTCAATTGTTGGATTTAGCGGGCTATTATATGATAATGATGTTTCAGATGAAGAACGCGAGCGATATAAATATTTGATAGATGTTAATACTAATACACTCTTAAGTCTGATTAACGATATCCTGGATTTCGCAAAAATTGAATCCGGGCACCTTGAAATAAATATGAACAATGTACCTCTCTCGGGAATATTTGATGAGCTTTTGGATATATATAGTATGGAAATCGGTAAAATACAGTCCGATAATGATAAGGATATACAGTTCAGAGTTAATGTTGACAGTAAGTTGAAAGATGCTTTCCTGCTTACGGATGAAGTAAGATTAAAGCAGGTTCTTTCTATACTTATTAACAATGCTATTAAATTTACCCATAAAGGATATATCGAAGTTGGATGTAAAAAACAACGCAATACTGAGTTTATTGAGTTCTATGTAAAAGATACCGGTATAGGCATAAAGAGTGAGAATATTAAAATTATATTCAACCGTTTCAGGAAGATTGAAGAAGATGATAGTAATCTTTATCGAGGGGCAGGTTTGGGTCTTTCAATTACCAAACACCTGGTAAGACTTCTTGGAGGGAAAATCTGGGTGAAATCAGAAATCGGAAAAGGCTCTGTTTTCTCTTTTACTATTCCTCTTAAAGTTGGCAATAATCTCCCAAAATCATCAGGAGATATTAAAATCAGCAAGAAAGGTGTTCCTCAGTTTAAAGATGTTCCTATTTTGGTTGCAGAGGATGATTTTACAAATTACTATTATATCGAACGCCTTCTTAAAAAGACCAATGCCACAATATATCATGCTGCAACGGGTAAGCAGGTAATTAAGATCATGAAAGAAATTCCTGAAATAAAATTAATTCTTATGGATATAAAAATGCCGGAGTTGAATGGCATTGATGCTTTGAAAGAGCTAAGGCAGCTTAAGATTAATGTGCCGATTGTTGCACAGACAGCTTATGCTTTCGCCTATGAAGTTCATAAGATTAAAGCCTCAGGATTTGTTGATTACCTGGTAAAACCTATTAATCCCAAGAAGTTTTATAGCGTGCTTAAAAAATATGTTAATGTGTCATAAGGATACTATCCTATGATGTTTTTGCATGCGGGATAGTATCCGTACCTATTTATGAAAAGGAAGCGGCTTCCTTAAGATGGAACTGCTAAACTTGTGATAATGAGAAATTAACTGCAAATAAAGTTTGAAAGTAAAACAGAGTTTTGTATATTTATATAAAGGAACTTTGGAATTCAGTTAAGCTATTCCCGGCTAAAATAAAAAGTAATAATGAATAGATATTCCAATATTACTATAAGAGGAATCCAGGGATCTAAAAAAGTCAAAATAACAAGTAAATTAAAGCCTGAGATAATTTCTGAAATGATAGTCAAGTGGCAGTCATTGATAGATGCAACGGCAAAGATAAATAACGTTCCATCAGCATTGATAATGAAACTGAATGAAGATTCAATTGAGGTTTTCCTGAAGAGTAATACGGCAGGAAATCCTTATGAAGCAGGAGAACAGGCAAAGCTTGTTTATGGATTATATTGTGAAACTGTTATTGGAACTCAAAGGAAGCTGGTGGTTCCTGATGCGACCAAAGACCCGGTATGGAAAGACAATAATCCGGATATTGATTTAAATATGATCTCATACCTGGGATTTCCTATTAACTGGCCTGATGGAGAAGTCTTTGGTACAGTTTGTTTGCTGGATAATAAGGAAAATCATTATATCGAAACATACTCCGAATTATTATACCACGTAAAGCAACATATTGAAACCGATCTAAAATTGCTTTGCAATAATCAGGAGTTATTTAAGAAAACAGAGCAACTGGAACAATTAAATAATACAAAATCCAGGTTTCTTTCTCTTATTTCTCATGATATAAGAGGGACAGTGCAGGCTATTGATTCATTTCTGAAAATAATTCTGGAGCAATCTGACAAATTTAATAAAGCAGAGCTGGTTGAAATACTGAAATTATTAACACAAAGTACAAGTTCTGTATATCTTACTCTGGAAAGCTTGTTAAGCTGGTCAAAAAATGACTTGTTACTATTGGAAGCAAATAAAACAAGAATAAACCTGGCAGAAATAGTTGACAGGGCAGTTAATTTTTTCAGCCTGACTATTAATTTCAAAGAATTGGAAGTTGTCAGGGAATATAATAATGATAATGTAACGGTTATAGCTGATGAAATAATGATGGAAACAGCATTACGCAATATCATTGCAAATGCAATAAAATATACTAAAGAAAAAGGCAAAATATTTATCAGATTATACAGGAAAAAAGATAAAAACATCA
>CAZFHF010000174.1:0-6945 GCA_964518655.1 uncultured Bacteroidales bacterium
TATCATGGTAAGTTACATGTGACCAAATAATTAAATAAAATATAAACACATGAAATTATCTGAAATAATTTCTGTCATTGAATCATTCGCACCATTATCTTATCAGGAACAATATGATAATGCCGGCCTTATTATAGGCGATGAAAATATGGAAACACGGAAAGCTTTAATCACTATAGATATTACAGAGGAAATAATTGATGAGGCAATGAAGGTTGATGCTAATTTAATCATATCCCATCACCCTGTTATTTTTAACAGCATAAAAAAGATTACAGGTAAGACATACCCTGAGAGGATTATCATTAAAGCAATAAAAAATAATATTGCTCTCTATGCAGCTCACACTAATCTGGATAATATATATGAAGGAGTTAATTATAAAATCTGCCAGAAATTAGGGCTTTCTAATTTACAGATTCTTATGCCGGTGAAAGACGAGTTGAGAAAACTTGTAACATTTGTTCCATTAGACCATGCTGATAATGTAAGATCAGCAATTTTCAGGGCAGGAGCGGGAAATATAGGTAATTATGATGAATGTAGTTATAATATTGAAGGGTTGGGTACATTCAAAGGATCTGAAGATGCGAGTCCTTATGTCGGAGAAAAAGGCAAGCTTCATTTTGAGAAAGAATTAAGAATTGAGACTGTTTTTCCCAAAGCTATCCAGCCACAGGTTATTTCTGCCATGTTAGCTGCTCATCCATATGAGGAGGTGGCTTATGATATTTATCCCCTGGATAATACTTATGCCAGGGCAGGAAAAGGAATGACAGGTGAGCTCAAAAAAGAAACGGATGAACTAACATTTCTTAATAATATAAAATCAGCATTTAATACTAAAATAATAAGACACACCCAACTCAGGGGTAAAAAAATCAGGAAAGTAGCAGTTTGTGGCGGCAGTGGTTCTTTCCTGATTAAAGATGCTATATCAGCCGGGGCAGATATATTTATTACCGGCGACATCAAATATCACCAGTTTTTTGATGCCCGGGACAGGATTCTTATTGCTGATGTAGGACATTATGAAAGCGAACAATTTACAAAAGAAATATTTTATGAATTACTTAGAAAAAATTTACCTAAATTTGCGCTTCATTTATCAGAAGTAAAAACAAATCCAATAAATTATTTATAAAATATGGCCGGAACAAAAGAAAAGATTGCTGAAAAAACAGAACTCTCTGTTCAGGATAAACTTAGAGCTTTGTATAAACTTCAGATTGTAAATTCGGAAATTGATAAAATCAGAACCCTGAGAGGTGAACTGCCTTTGGAAGTCCAGGATCTCGAGGATGAGATCGCAGGACTGCAGACACGCATAGATAAATACCAGGAAGAAGTTAAGTCCATGGAAGTAGCTGTCACAGATAAAAAAAATGAAATAGCCGAAGCCCAGTCGTTAATAGATAAGTATAAGGAACAGCAGGATAATGTACGAAATAACAGGGAATTTGATTCTTTGGCAAAGGAAATAGAATACCAGACTCTGGAAATTGAGTTATGTGAGAAAAGGATCAAAGAGTTCACAGGCAGAGCAAAAGAAAAAAGTGAAGTTATTGATGAATCAAAAAAGACACTTGAAGAGAGGACTAGTGACTTAAATGATAAAAAATCAGAACTTGATGAAATAATTAATGATACTCAAAAAGAAGAAGAATCACTCCTGAAGAACAGGCAGAAATATGAGGATATTATTGAAGAACGGCTTTTAACAGCATATAAGAAGATTAGAAAAAATGCCCGGAATGGCCTGGCAGTTGTGTCTGTTGAAAGGGACGCCTGTGGAGGATGCTTTAATAAAATCCCCCCGCAAAGACAACTTGACATACGTTCAAGAAAAAAAATTATTGTCTGTGAATACTGTGGACGTATACTGGTTGATAATGATATTCTGGAAGAAGATAAGAAGAAAGAATAAGCTGATTCAGAGATGAACGTTATATGATATTTGATTTTTGTTTATTGTGATTTAGCAATTAAATAAACAGGAGTTTAAAATCTATTCTTCTACTTTGTAGTTCTTAAAGAACATACTTTCCTGAACATTCTTAAGCATATCCCTTGTATCATCATAAAACCTGTTTATCTTATATTTGTCAATATCAGAAAAGTCAAAAAACTGTTCATTCTCATTGTATAGTGCTACTGGTAATATGTAATAGCGGGATTTATCCTTTTTATCTTTCCTGTAAACCCATGCGGGCATATATTTGTAATCATTAATTCTTGTGTCAAAGGGTGTTTTTTTTAACTTCAATTCAAAAATAATCCCTCCGTCTCTATATTGTGATCTTTGATTGGAAACAAAATTACCAAGTGAATATACTATAATATTGAAATTGGATGAATCTGAATTATCAGGATAATAGCGCCTGACAGGTTGAACAACGTGCGGATGCGAACCTATAACAGCATCGGCGCCATTATTTAACATGAAGGCCGCCAGGTTTTGTTGTATTATATTTTCTTTTCTTTCATATTCAATGCCCCAGTGCATAGTGGCAATAATATAATCAGGATTGGCTGTTTCAGCTTTTAGCAAATCCTTCCTGATTAGTGCTGTGTCAGTAAGATTTATTATGCAGGGAGTGTCTATTTTTAAACCGTTAGTTCCGTATGTATAATTTAACAGGGCAATTCTTATATTATTTTTTTCAAAGATCAGCGGATAGTTTAATTTTCGTTCATTGTTATTTCTGAATGTGCCTGTATGAATGATATCAAATGAGTCGAGGATGTTTAGTGTCCGTTTAAAACCTTCTTTACCCCTGTCAAGGGCATGGTTATTTGCGTTAATTAATATATCGAATCCTGCATTTTTTGCTTCAGCAGCAAGGTTATCAGGGCTTGAAAATCGCGGATAACCTGTATATGGGGGACCTGCTAATGTCACTTCAAGGTTAGCTATAGCTATATCAGCATTTTCAACATATGGTTTTAAATACCTGAATGTTGTTTCATAGCTATAGGTTTTTGTTTCAGGCTGATATGCCCCTGTTATTTGTGCATCATGCCCCATGATATCTCCGGCAAAGATAATAGTAACATAAGAAGTATCAGTACCAGTAGTTGAAGAATAGATAAATGCAGTAAGAAACAGAAAAGGTATGGAAAACAATATTTTCATAAATGTTAACATTTTACCAGCTTCCACCGGCCCCGCCACCACCGAAGCCGCCTCCTCCGAAACCTCCGAAACTACCTCCACCGGAGGAAAAATTACCAAAGCTTCCTCCGTGTGAACCTCTGGATGAACCTAACATTGTTAAGGCGATCCAAAATGGTATGTTGTGTCCTATGGAACGATTTCTTCTTGACCGCGCCCTGCCAAAAATTGAAAAGAATATTATCATCACAATAATAAAAGGTATGGGGGATTTGACATTTTCTTTTCTTGTTTCTTTAAGATATTCATCAGAAGTAAATTCTCCTTTAGTAAGCGAGATTAACACATCAGCAGCATTGTTTATTCCTGCGAAGTAGTTATTTTTTTTGAACTCAGGGATCATCTCATTCTCAATTATCCTTTTTGCTATTGCATCAGGTATTACACCTTCCAGTCCGTAGCCTACAGCAATAAAAGCTTCACCTTTGGAAACAGGTGTTTTTGGTTTAACCATTATTACTATCCCATTGTCTTTTCCCTTTTGTCCGACACCCCATTTTTCAGCTAACCTTATTGTGAAATCTGATTTATCATAACCCCCAAGATCATTTACTGTAACTACTGCAATTTGAGTCGAGGTCTGCCTGTTAAAAGCTACAAGTTTGTTTTCAAGGCCTAATACATCATTGCTTCCAAGAATACTGGCAAAATCATTTACCAGCTTTGGTGGAGAAGGACGATCAGGAATATCATTTGAATGCAGATTTATCCTTAGAAATACAAACATTAATAATGCAGTATATATATATTTAGTCATATTTATTTATATTAACTTGTTACTATAATATTTAATCATCTATCCAAACGAAATATCATCTGACAATTCATTCACGTCATCTTTCTGATATGGGAAATGAGATTTTAACTGTATCCCTGCCATCTTTATTCCTTCTGCTAGTCCGTCTGCGAATTTACCCTCCTTAAAGAGGTTATACATTTTTTCTTTAATATTATCCCAGAAATTTTCAGGAGTGACTTTGTTAATTCCTGCGTCTCCCAGTATTGCAAATTTCCTGTCATTTACAGCAAGGTAAAATAACACACCATTTCTTTTTTCTGTCTTATGCATACCAAGTGTTTCAAAAATATATGCAGCACGGTCCATCAGATCTGTTTTGCATCTGTTATCGATATGAACCCTTATCTCACCGGAGGTATTTAACTCAGCTTCTGCTATGGCATTTTTAATCATTACCTTTTCTTCATTTGTAAAGAATGCTGTTGGTCTCATTATATGTGGAGTTAATTTTTAAAATTCAACCTTAGGGGCTTCAGCTGCTGCTTTATCTGCTGTAAAATAAGCCCTTTCCTCAAAATTGAATATGTTTGCATATATATTTTGAGGGAATCTTTTAATAAAAGTATTGTAATATTGAGCTGCTTCGTTGAATTTTCTTCTTTCCACAGATATTCTGTTCTCCGTACCTTCTAACTGGGCCTGCAAATCAAGGAAATTCTGGTTTGCTTTCAGGTCGGGATAGCGTTCAACTACGACAAGCAGACGTGACAGGGCTGAACTTAGTGCACCCTGCATTTGCTGAAAATTTTGCAGACTTTCTGCATTAATATTATTCGGATCTACTGTTACTGAGGTCGCCCTGGAACGGGCTTCGATAACCTGTGTCAGAGTCTCTTTTTCAAAATCAGCATAACCTTTGACCGTATTGACAAGATTTGGAATTAGATCCAGCCTTCTTTGGTAAACATTTTCAACATTTGACCATTGCTTGGTGACATTTTCATTTAATTGAATCATTCTATTATAATTCCTCTTAAATGAAGAAAAAACCAATAATGCTAATAATGCAACAACAATTAGAATAATCCAGGATTTTTTCATGATTAAATTATTTTATATTATTGAACATGATATTAAAGCTGCAAAAATAAACCAATTTGATCGTGAATTAACAGTTTATTGCGAATTATTTTTTGGCATGATTTTAGTTTAACTGAATTTATACTATATTATCAGGCTCAGGTACAATATCATCAAATTACAAAATAATAAACCGGACATACGGGATTGATCACGGAAGTGGAGAGGTTGACAATGTGATCGCTACTTATATGCGGGACTAGATGTATGTGAATGTATTTGCTTTCCAGATAAACCATGAATAAACAACAAACCGGGCAAATCTTAACAGGGAATAAAAAATGTATTTTTTCAGCGGGTACTTTACTGATCCTACTAACATACTTACTCCTGAAAAAGGAAGTGGGGTAAGAGCTGCAACAATAATTATATAAAGGCCATATATATTCAACATTCTTTCCATCTTTTTTAAAAACTTCATACGTATAAACCTGTACAGCAAGGTTGTATTCAAATAACGTCCGAAGAAATAACCTATTAAGCCCGATACATAAGATACTACTGATAATAAAAGGATCAGGGATGCGTATTCGGAAACACTACCGTTTCTTAAAGCCCATATCATAAAAATTTCCGGAGGTATGATACCAACTATTACTTCAGAAGCAAAAAATATGAGAAACACAACAGGCGGGTTGCTGTATACAGGCTTCAGCCAGTTCAAATAATTGATATCAACTTTATACTTAAATATTATAAAGATTACAATTATTACAGCTAGCCAGATAAGTCCCCTTAACAAGTTTCTAAGGAGAAAAGCAGATTTTTTTCCGGGTTTTACCAATTGTAATAAATATTTGTAATATTATAAATCAAAGATAATTAAACTATTAGTAATTTCACAAAAGGACTTTCCCTTTTAAATTATTAATTTACATTTACAATAGGTATCTTAGGATTGTTATTTAACATCAATATGGGGTCTTAGCTCAGCAGGTTTAGAGCGCTACCTTGACAGGGTAGAAGTCGTGGGTTCGAATCCCACAGATCCCACTACTTAAAAGCCTATTTTGGTATTGTAATAATAAAATCTGTTCCTTCCCTGGGTACTGACTCATAGGTTATATCAAATCCGTGTGCGTCAGCAATCTTTTTGCATATTCCCAGTCCCAATCCTGTACCCTTTTCTCCTTTAGTACCTCTGGAAGGGCTGTTTATTAATCTGCTGAACATTTGTTCCGGATCAATATCAGTGATCCCGAGACCGCTATCTGATACTATTATGCGGATACTTTCCTTATCATTTAATGAGGTAAATTTTATGCGTCCATTTTTTGGCGTAAATTTCACTGCATTACTCAGAAGGTTCATCATTAACTGCCCAAAGTATGTTTCATCTGCTTTTATTTCATGTTCCTCGTCAATTTCTTTAATAATATCCAGGTTTTTCTCATTTATCATTGTCTGGAATGACACTATGCAAGTACTAATGAGTTTCAGCAGGTTAACATCGCAGAGTTTTAGTTTCAGTTCCCGGGCTTCTATTTTTGTCCAGTTTAATAATTTATTGAAATAATCAACAATATTATGAGAAGCATTAATAATATATTTAAGAAAGTCTTTATGATTTGAGTTGAGATGTTCGGCAAGCTTATTATCATAGTATAACATTTCAGCAAAACCTGAAATTGAAGAAAAGGGGACTCTCAGATCTTCAGATATTATTTCAATAAAGTCTTTTTTTGACTGCAGCATATCTCTTAACCTGTCTTCCTGCCTTTTTATTCTTAGTGTTGTCCTTAACCTCGCCAGTAATTCAATTTCATCAATAGGCTTCCTAATATACTCCACTGCCCCTTTATCGAGAGCTTCTTCAATATCCATTGATTCAGTTTTTGCTGTAACCATAATAACGGGAATATCCCTGGTTTTTTTATTCTCCTGTATTTTT